>NZ_JBHNMF010000025.1:0-18061 GCF_048562965.1 Thiolapillus sp.
TAACCGGAAATCGGGTAGAATATGCCATTCCTGCAAACCCCGGTTCTTTTCCACCTCAGATGCACTGGTTGACGCTGTTGCTCCTTGCCCCGTTGCTGGGCGCCCTGCTGATTGCAGGATTACCGGGACGCAACCCGCTACTCATCCGCCGTGCAGCCATCGCCACTTCCCTGATCACACTGCTGGTTGCCGTGGGCCTGTGGTTTCTGTTCGATCCGACGGCCCGTGAATTCCAGCTGGCGGAATCCATCGTCTGGAATCAGCGCCTGGGCACGAGCTACGCGCTGGGTATCGACGGCATTTCCTATCCCATGGTGGTGCTCGCCACATTGCTCAGCCTGATCGCCCTGCTGGCATCGGCAGCCATCGACCACCATGTCAAAGGTTACTACCTGCTCATGCTGGTGCTGGAAAGCGCCATGCTCGGCGTTTTCATGGCCAGGGACTGGGCATTGTTCTATGTTTTCTGGGAACTGACCCTGATTCCGCTGTTCTTTCTCATCAATCGCTGGGGCGGCAGGAACTGCCAGGGCGCGGCGCTGAATTTCGTGCTCTATACCATGGGCGGATCGGTGTTCATGCTCATCAGCCTGTTGCTGCTGTTCGATGCCGTTCCGGGACACAGCTTTTCCATGGAAGCCATTGCGGCAGCCGGTCGCACCATGCCGGAGCAGACGCAGATCTGGATCTTTCTGGGCCTGCTGGTGGGTTTTGGCGTGAAAATGCCGGTCTTTCCCCTGCACGGCTGGCTGCCGCTGGCCCACGTGGAAGCACCCAGCCCCGTGAGCATCCTGCTTTCCGGCATCCTCCTGAAAATGGGCGCTTACGGCCTGATCCGCGCCGCCAGCACCCTGCCTGCGGCCGTCATGGCATTGCAGACACTGCTCATGGTGCTGGCGCTCATCGGTCTCGTCTATGGAGGTCTGCTGGCATGGCGCCAGACCGATCTGAAGGCCATGATCGCCTATTCCTCACTTTCTCACATGTCGGTGCTGCTGCTGGGCATCGCCGCCCTGAATGTGGCGGGACTGACCGGCTCAGTGATGCAGATGGTGGCCCATGGCCTGGTGGCCGGGGCCACTTTCCTGCTCATCGGTCTGCTGTACCAGCGCACCCATACCCGGGATGTCAACCAGTACAGTTCGCTGATCAGGGTTGCACCGCGTTTCGCCTTCTTTACCACCCTGGCTTTCATTGCGGCGGTTTCCCTGCCGGGGACGGCAGGCTTCATCGCGGAACTCCACGTGCTCGTCGGCGGCTTTCAGCAATGGCAATGGTGGATTGCAGTATTGAGCCTGGGCGTGCTGATCAGCGCCGCCTACGGAGTGCGCACCGTTGGCCGCCTGTTTACCGGACCTGTCCGCCCGGGCATGCAGCAGGTGGACGATCTGCATCTTCCCGAGTCCCTGGCCGCCGGTGTTTTGCTGGCCGCTGTCGTACTGATCGGCCTCTTCCCGGCTCCCCTGCTGGACATCATCCGCCTGCCGGTTACCGACCTCGCTGCGCTGTTTACCGGAGGCGGAAGATGACCCGGATCAGCGATAAAGCCCTGCGTCAGCAGATCAGGGAGACAGTCCATCACCTGTCCCATGTTCTGCCCGGCCAGGCGCCCATCAGGGATTTCGTCCACCACAACACCCTGCACGGTTACCAGCACCTGCCTTTCCGCGAGGCGCTCGCCGCATCCGGCCAGGCTACCGGTGCCCGGGGCTATCTTTCGGATGAAGATTTTCGGCAGCTATACGGCGAAGGCCGTATCACACGGGATCATCTGCTGCAGGTCATCGATGAAGACGAGTCTCTGAAAGGCGGGGAACGGCTCCTCCAACCCGAGGGCTGTGCGGATATCCACCACCGGGATGTCTACCTGCTGTCCCTGACCGTCCCTCTCGATCCACTGGAACCCGGTCAGCTCGACTGGCAGATCGGGGAAATGGCTGCCCTGACGCGCATTCAGGACGACGTGGATCCACGGCAGCGCGATCAGTTTCTGCGGCGTGCGGCCGACCAGGGTTTGCACGACGAAGCAGCAGCGGTGAGCGATCTCTGGCAGGCCTGCCTGGATGTACTGGGACTGGTACATGCCAGCAACCACCCGGAGGATCTGCTGGAACAATCCCTGTGGGAAAACACCACCGGAAAAGATGACGAAGAAACCCTGCATCTGCAACAGCTGATGCACAGGGACGCTGCCAGGAAGCTGCGCCAGCTGCTCGATGCCGTGGGTACGGAGATTTCCCTGCGGGGATTCATCAAGGCGCTGACGGGCATCGACCTGATGCACGAGATCCGCCTCATCATGATCCGGCGCATGGCGGCATTCCTGGATCAGGGACTGGCTGCCTGGCCCACGCCCGGGCGTGAAAAAGGTTTCTACGCGGCCTGGCGGGATGGTGCTGCCCGGGATCCCGCCTGGATCATCGATTCCATTCCCGAGTGGCAGGATCACATCGACTCCCTTCCCGACGATCCTCTGGACACCATCATGGCCGAGTTCATGCGCATGGATCTGCCCAGGGATCGCTGGGCGCCCTACCTCAAAATCAAGGCCCAGGAATTGCCCGGCTGGTCGGGCATGTTCCTGTGGCGGCATACGCATCCTGAATACGACAGCCAGAATTTTCCGGTGGACATGCTCGACTACCTGGCCGTGCGCATGGTGCTGGAACGTCTGCTGGCGCAGCGGGTCTGCCGGGATATCTGGCAGATCGAGCCGGACCTGACGACTCTCAAGGGCTATTTCCGCCCCAACGCGGACGAGTTCTATGTGCGCCATGCCCTTTTCAATGCCCAGCTCCCCGAATATCTGGCCAGCGCGGCACAGAAGCTGGTGAACAACTCGTCCGATGCCGTGGTGCCCGCGCAATGGCAGGCACTGGCCTGCGAGATCAAGTCATGGCAGATGCGCCCGGGAACGACCGCCACCGGGCGCGATCTCGTTTCCGGTGATGCCTGGCGCCTGTTCCGCCTGGTGCAACACCTGGGGCTCTGCGGCAATGACCTGCGCCACCAGGGTACTGAAGCCGCCATGTCCCTGTTACAGGCTCTCGACAGCCTGGATGAGGCAACGCGCGGTTTCCTCTGGCTGCAGGCCTACGAGCGCCAGTACAGGGATCAGCTTTTTTCAGCCGTCGCCGCCAACCACGAACGGGGTCGCTGGGCCGAGCGCGATGAACGCATTCGCGCCCAGCTGGTGTTCTGCATGGACGACCGGGAGGAAGGCTATCGCCGCAACCTGGAAGAAGTGGCACCACATCTGGAAACCCTGGGCGCTGCTGCTCATTTCGGCGTACCTCATTTGTGGCAGGGACTGGACGCCACACAGGCAGATGCCCTGACGCCGGTGGTCTATGAACCGGTCAATCTGGTGAGGGAGAAACCATTGCCGGGACAGGAGGCGCTGCTGGCACAGCATGAACGGCGACGCAGGCTGCGGCTGGCAGTGAGCGCGTTGCTCAACCAGGGCATACGCCGCAACCTGCTTACCTCTACCCTGCTCGTCGCTGCAGCCGCACCCGCCGCACTGGTGGGGCTGGCCGGCAAGGTACTGGCGCCCCTGAAAACGGGACACCTGGCCGAAACCCTGAAGGAGAGATTCGAGCATCGCATCGCCACCCACCTGGCATTGACCGCAATGGAAGACAAGGGCGCGGCGCCGCATCCGAAACAGCCGCGGGAAGGATTCACCGACGGGGAACAACTGCAGCGGGTGGCCGAGTTCCTGCAGAATCTCGGCCTGACCGATGGTTTTGCCCCCCTGGTGGTTTTCATGGGGCACGGTTCGGACAGCGAGAATAATCCCCACCTGGCCGCCTATGACTGTGGAGCCTGCAGCGGTCGCCACAGTGGTCCCAATGCGCGTGTTTTCTGCGCCATGGCCAACCGGGCGGCTGTGCGCCAGCGGCTGGCCCAGGATTACGATATTCACATCCCGGACGGCACCTGGTTCCTGGGAGCGGAACACAACACCTGTACCGAGGACATCCGCTGGTACGATACAGACCTTCTTCCCGGAAGCCATCGGCAGGCCTTCGGGGAACTGCAGGCTTCCCTGCAGGAAGCCGGTCAGCGCCACGCTCACGAACGGTGCCGGAAATTCGCTTCCGCGCCGCCCGACCCCACCCCGGAACAGGCGCTGGCGCATGTCAGGGCGCGCAGGTTCGACTTCAGCCAGGCACGGCCGGAACTCGGGCATGCCACCAACGCCGGCGCTTTCATCGGTCGCCGTTCCCTCAGCCAGGGCGTGTTCTTCGACCGCCGGGTGTTCCTCATCTCCTATGACTGGCGTAACGATCCGCAAGGCGAGATTCTCGAGCGGCTGCTGCTGGCCAACGGCCCCGTGGGGGCAGGCATCAGCCTGGAATACTATTTCTCCACGGTTGACAACGACGGCTATGGCGCCGGCACCAAGGTCATGCACAACGTCAGCGGCCTGCTGGGCGTCATGGAAGGCGCCAGTTCCGACCTGCGTACGGGCCTTCCCCGGCAGATGATAGAAGTGCACGAAGCCATGCGCTTGCAGGAGATGTGCGAAGCCGGCACCGGGATGCTGACGCGCATCTACGAACGTCAGCCCGCCTTGCAGGAGCTGATCGGCAATGGCTGGCTGCTGCTGTCCGCCAAGGATCCCCTGAGTGGCCGGATCAGTGTTTTCGATCCCCGGAAAGGCTGGATGCCCTGGCAGGCCGGACAGGACACGCTCCCTGAAACAGACTGTTCTTCCGACTGGTATGCCGGACACAGGCAACCCCTGGCGCCGGCGCTGGTCCGGCAGGCGTTTTCATCATGACGGCGCTGTCGTCCCTGGTCTGGCTGGTTCCCCTGCTGCCGCTGATGGCCGCAGCGGCGACAGGATTGCACATCCTTTTTTACGAGAAGCAGGGAGACGATGCCGAGAAAATCATTGGAACAATCGTCAGCGCCGCCAGCGCCGCGGCTTTTCTGCTGCTGGCCGGGCTGGGGCTGTTGTCACTGGTTCAGGGCGCACCCGGCGAAGTCGTTGCCGGCCGCTGGCTGCAGGCGGGCGACTACAGGATCGGGATCACTTTCCTGCTGGACGGCTATTCCCTGGGACTGGCGGTACTGGTGGCCTTCATTGCGTTTCTGAGCATACGCTTTTCCATCAACTACCTGCACCGGGAAAGCGGTTTCCGGCGTTTCTTCATGTTGCTGAGCCTGTTCAACTGCGCCATGCTGCTCATCGTCCTGGCAGGCAATGCCCCGCTCATGTTTATCGGCTGGGAACTGGCAGGTTTGAGCTCCTACCTGCTCATTGCCTATGCCCAGACGCGCCGCACGGCGACGGAAAATGCCAACCGGGCCTTCGTCACCAACCGTATCGGTGATGCCGCCTTTCTCCTCGGCATCTATTTCAGCTTCAGCTGGCTGGGCGGTGCCGACTGGCAGCACATGGCGCAGGCCACGGTAACAGATGTCCATGACGACCTGATTGCCGGTAGCTTTCTGATCGCGGCGCTGGCCAAATCGGCGCAGATACCCTTCGCCGGCTGGATTGCACTGGCACTGGAAGGTCCCACGCCGTCCAGTGCCGTGTTCTACGGCTCCCTGATGGTACACGCCGGTGTATTTCTACTGATACGCCTGGAAAACATGATTCTGCATGCGCCGCTGCTGATGATGTTTCTTACCGCCATTGGCCTGACCACGGCGGTTTACGGCTGGTTGAGCGCCCTGGTGCAGACCGACGTCAAGAGCAGTTTCATGTTCTCCACCACAGCACAGACCGGGCTGATGTTCATGGCCTGCGGACTGGGCTGGTTCGAAGCGGTGAAATGGTACCTGCCCCTGCACATGGCCTGGCGCGCCTGGCAGTTCCTGCACGCCCCGTCATTGATGCACCAGATTCAGGGAAGGCAACGGCTGGCGCCACAATGGTTACGCAACAATGCCTGGCTGTACAACGCCGCGCTCCGGCATTTCTGGCTCGACCCCCTGGCCGATGCCTCCCTGCTCCGGCCGACCCAGGCTCTGGCAAGGGATCTGTGCAACTTCGATGACAAGGTGGTCAACCGGCTGGTGGGCCTGCCCCATGAGCGCCCCCTGCCGGGGTCAGCTACCCCTGGCAGCTCCGTTGGCCACGGACAGGGGGTTGCCGGACGCTTCATGGAAGTGCTGGCCAGGGGACTGCAGTGGTTCGAGGAGCATCTCATCCTCCGGGGCGGTGGAGAGTCGCTGATCGCCGGTATTCAACGCCTGGGGAAATACATGCAGCAGGTTGAAATCCTGCTCGGCCAGCCCCGCTATCTCATCCTGCTCATCGCGGCAACTTTCGTGGTGATCCTCTGATGACATACGCAGAAATCCACTGGTCCCTGCAGTCTGTCTTTCCCGTGTTGAGCGCGTTGCAGTGGTTGCCCCTGGCCATGATGCTGCTGGTGATGGCCCAACGTTCATCAAGAGCCGGCATGCGCGTGGCTCTTGCCGGCAGTCTCGGCGAACTGCTGCTGGCCGCCTGGCTGTACCTGCAATTCGATGTCCGGCAGAGCAGTATGCAGTTTGCCGAATTCAGCCACTTTCTTTCCTACCATGCCGCCGTGGACGGCATGGGCCTGCTGTTCATCCTGCTGACGGCGTTGCTGCTGCTCATGGTGCTGGTTTACAGCCTCACCTTCGGCCATCCGCTCAGGCGCAGGGAACTGGCCGCTGTCCTGGCCGTCCAGTCCGCGCTGATCGTTCAGTTCACCACCCTGAATCTGCTGTGGTTCCTGTTGGCCTCCGGGATACAGCTGGCACTGGTGGGTTATCTGCTCAGGCAGCGTTCCACTTCTCCCCAGACGGATCTTGCCCTGTCACGTTATTTCCAGTTCATGGCTGTCGGTCTGTTGCTCCTGAGCCTGGGCATCGTCATGCTGGGCTGGAATCATGCGCACAGCCTCGGGGTCTGGCAGTTCGATCTGTTCGACCTGGCCCGCCTGAAACTGCCGGCAGAGGTTCGTTCGACAGTCTTTTTCCTGCTGTTCTACGGACTGGCCATCCGCATCCCCCTGTTTCCCCTGCACGGCTGGCTGCCACTGGTGGCAGAGCACGGCACGGTGGCCGTGGCGGGCGTGATGCTCATCGGCATCAAAGTGGGCATCTACGGCCTGGTGCGTTTCGTGTTTCCCCTGTTGCCGGATGCCGTCGCGCAATGGCAGGTGTACGTGATGGCTTTTGCGACAGCGGGTATCTTCTATGCCGCTCTGCTGGCCCTGCTGCAGAGAAACCTGCGCCGCCTGCTGGCTTTTGCCGTGATCAGTCACAGCGGCATCATGATCATCGGCCTGTTCAGCCTGGAACACGCCGCTTTCCAGGGCAGCCTGTTGCTGGCGGTAAACTACGGCATTGCGGGCGCCGGCCTGCTGTTCATGACCGGGATGGTGAACCGTCATGCAGGCACTCTGCTGCTGGACCGCCTGGGGGGATTGTTCGATCGCCTGCCCCTCGTCGGCATCACTTTCCTGGTGGCGGGTCTGTCCATCGTGGGCATGCCCGGCACTCCGGGCTTCGATGCTGCACACCTTGTGCTGGAGGCGGCCATCATGCGTTTTGGCGCCCTGCCGAGCATCGCGGCCTCACTGGGCAACGTCATTGCTGCGGGTTTCCTGCTGTTTGCTTTCCAGAAAGCCTTTCTTTCGTCCGCCGGGGACCGGGATCCGGAGAGAGCAGTCCGGCCCGCGACCATGACCGAACGGCTGCTGGCGCTGTCGCTGGTGGCCGTACTGCTCATGACGGGCTTTTATTCGCAACCCTGGATGCGGCTCGTCGATGCCTCACTGCAACCGCTCAGCGCCCTGTTTGACGGCCATGAATAAAGGAGCAGCCACATGACAGCGTTCACCGGCTTTCCCGTGCTCAGCCTGCTGTTGCTCAGCATGCCGGCAACGGCATTGCTGATCGGGATGGTGGCAGATGCGCGCAAAGCACGCTGGATAGCACTGGGGGGCTCTGTGCTGGCCCTCCTGCTGGTCATCCGCTTGCTGCTTGGTTTCGATGCGGCATCCGGCGAGTTCCAGTTCGTGGAACAGGCATCATGGATTCCCAGCCTGAACGTAAAATATCTGGTGGGTGTGGATGGCATTTCCATCCTGTTCCTGCCTTTTACGATCCTGTTGTTCACGGGTGTCATACTGGCTTCCTGGAACAGTGTTCGAACCCTGCCGCGGCTGTATTTTTCCCTGCTGATGCTCCTGCAGGGGCTGACCCTGGGGATCTTTGTCTCCATGGACCTGATACTGTTCTTCCTGTTCTGGGAGCTGAGCCTGGCGCCACTGTATTTTCTCATTTCTCTGTGGGGGCTGGGACCGAACCGGCGTTATGCAGCCGTCAAATACACGCTGATGATGCTCGCGGGTGGCGTGCCCCTGCTGTTCGGCTTCCTGTTGCTGGGCTTCGCGCACGCGGACAGTCTCGGCGCGGTGGTTCCCGCAGGGCTCGCCTTCGATTATCCTGGCCTGCTGGCCCTCAAACTGCCCCATCACCTGGAGAGCCTTGTGTTCTTCCTGTTGCTGCTGGGATTCCTGGTCAAGACACCGGCGGTACCCTTCCATACCTGGCTGCCGGTCGTCTCCATGGAAGGCCCGGTTGCCGTCGCCGCACTGATGACCGGACTGAAGCTGGGCGCCTACGGTATCATCCGTTTCGCGGTTCCCCTGGCGCCGAATCTTGCCCAGGAATTCCACTGGTTGCTCGCCGGGCTTGGCGTGACAGGCATTCTGTACGGCGCGCTGCTGGCCCTGGCGCAAACCAATCTCCGGCAGATGCTCGCCTGCTCCAGTATCAGCCACGTGGGCCTGGTGTTGCTCGCCATCGCTTCTTTCAACCAGGCGGGTATTCAGGGCGCCCTGTTTCAGCTGCTGAATTTCACCGTGGTAGCGGGTGGCCTGTTTCTGCTCACCGGCTTCCTGTACCAGCGTACCGGTTCCACCGATATCATCAGCCTGGGCGGCGCTGCAGCCACCATGCCGCGGCTGGCGGGATTCTTCCTGCTGTTTGGGCTGGCATCCATGGGTGTACCCGGCACCAATGGCTTTCCCGCCGAATTCCTCATGCTTATGAGTGCACTGGAAAGCCATACCGGCGCCGGTCTGGCAGCCCTCGCCGGGGTGGTGATAGGCGCCGGCTATTTTCTCAGGCTCTACCGACAGGCCTTTTTTGGTCCCGTGGAAAGCAAGGTCGTTCGCGAAGCCATGGATCTGCGTCCGAGAGAACTGTTTATCATCGGCCTCTTTGCCCTGTTCATCCTGCTCAACGGTCTGTTTCCCCAGGGGATACTGGATTTTACCCATGGGGCCACAGACCGCTGGCTGGGTTTATTGGGCACCTCTGGATAATCGTAAGATTGTATTTGGATTCAGGCACACGGTTGGGCACTTACCAGGGAGCTTATGAGGACCAATGACATACTTAAACTTGATGAATAAAACCCTACTGATGTACAATGATTAGTCTTCCATGATCTTCTAATATTCTGCCAAGCAGGCCGTCATGTCAGAAAAGAAACTGCCCCTTAAGCAAATCGTTTCCGCCAGTGTTTTCGCACTTATCGCGATCGGACTCACCATGGTTACGCCTACGACGGAAATTGCCTGGGTAACTGCCATTCTGGTTTTGACGATCTACCTTTTCGCCTTTGAAATCGTGGATGTGGATGTGGCGGCAATCTCCATCATGGTTCTGCTGGGTCTGAGCACCCTGCTGGCCCCCTTCATGGGGCTGGAAAAAGGACTGGTGGACAACCAGCAGCTTTTCAACGGCTTTGCGAGTAATGCGGGGATGTCCATCATCGCGGTAATGATCATCGGGGCCGGACTGGACAAGACCGGTTTGATGAGCAAGGTGGCTGCCTTCATCCTCAAAGTGGGCGGCACAACGGAAAAACGCATCATTCCCATCATTTCGGGTACCGTTGCCTTCATTTCGTCCTTCATGCAGAACGTGGGAGCCGCAGCACTGTTCATACCTGTTGTATCTAGAATCTCCGCACGTTCCGGCATTCCTCTGTCACGTCTGCTCATGCCCATGGGGTTTTGCGCCATTCTTGGCGGCACGGTTACTCTAGTGGGTTCTTCCCCCCTTATTCTGCTCAATGACCTGATCCTGACATCCAACCAGGCACTGCCGGCCGATCAGCAGATGCAGACCTGGGGACTGTTTTCTGTAACCCCCGTGGGCGTGGTGCTGGTCATAACCGGCATCCTGTATTTCGTGATCGCCGGGCGCTGGGTGTTGCCTGCGGAGAAGAAGGCGGAAGACAGCACTTCCACCACTGCTTCCAGCACCATGGATTATCTGCACAACACTTACGGTATCGACTATGCCCTCTACGAGGTCGTGGTTCCCGAAGGCAGTCCCCTGGTGGGCAAGAAACTGGACGACGTTGAAACCAGTTACCGTATCCGCATCATTGCCAGCAAGCGAAGTGGGCAGGAAACACGCATCGGGCCAAACACACTGGCCCGCGACACGGAATTCGAGCCTGGCATGGTGCTCGGTATCGTTGCCGCTCCCGAGCATCTGGACCATTTTGTTGAAAAATACGACCTGAAGAAAAGAGATTCCCTGCGTACTTTCTCGGAATCCCTGGCGGCAACCAAAGCAGGTATTGCGGAAATCGTTATTCCACCTGGTTCCAACCTGATCGGGAAAAGCGCCCGTGATGTCTGGATGCGCAAGGTATATGGCATTGCTATGGTGGCCCTGCACCGCAACGGGAAAACGCTGGGCGAAGGCGACAACATTCGTGACCTGCCTCTGCAGGCCGGTGATACCCTGGTAGTACACACCGCCTGGGACAACCTGACCCGCCTGAAGAAAGACCGCAACTTCGTGGTGGTGACCACGGAATTCCCCCAGGAAGAAGAGCGTCCACACAAGCTCGGCTGGGCGGCCCTGTTCTTTACGATTGCCCTTTCCATGGTGCTGTTCACCGATCTGCGCCTGTCTGTGGCCTTGCTCACCGGCGCGGTCGGCATGGTGCTTTCCGGTGTGCTGAAAATCGAGGAAGCCTATGAAGCAGTATCCTGGAAAACCGTCTTTCTCCTGGCCAGCCTGATTCCTCTCGGTCTGGCTGTGGAAACGTCAGGCACAGCTAGATGGATTGCGGAACAGACCCTCTCGGTCGTTGGCGATATGCCCGTATGGGTTATCCAGTTTGCCGTGGCGGCGCTGGCTACCTTCTTCACCCTGGTCATGTCCAACGTGGGCGCCACGGTGCTGCTGGTGCCTCTGGCAGTAAATATCGCACTGGGTGTTCCGGGCGCAAATCCGGCGGCGTTTGCCCTCACTGTGGCGATCGCCACCTCCAACTCCTTCCTCATTCCCACTCACCAGGTGAATGCGCTGATCATGGGACCGGGGGGCTATAAAGTTGCGGACTTCATGCGTGCCGGCGGCATCATGACCATCCTGTTCCTGATCGTGGCCATATTCATGATGAACCTAGTATTCTGATGTCAATGAACACAATCCAACGACTGAAAGCTTTTCTGCCTTTCCTCCAATGGTGGGGAATGGTCACTCCAGAAACACTGAAAAAGGATTTCATGGCCGGCCTGACCGGCGCCATCATCGTTCTTCCCCAGGGCATCGCATTCGCAACCATTGCGGGTTTGCCTCCCGAGTACGGCCTCTACACCGCCATGGTCACACCAATCATTGCGGCGTTGTTCGGTTCCTCCCGGCACCTCATATCAGGGCCGACGACGGCTATTTCCATCGTGGTGTTTTCGTCCATCAGTCGCTATGCCGAACCGGGATCCCCGGAGTTCATCCAGATGGCCCTGACCCTGACCTTTCTGGCCGGCGCCTATGAATTCGGCTTTGGTCTGGCACGGCTGGGAACACTGGTCAACTTTGTATCTCACACCGTGGTGGTAGGATTTACCGCCGGTGCAGCGATTCTCATCGCCACCAGCCAGGTCAAGCACGTGCTGGGAGTTCAGGTCCCCAGGGGAGAGTCCTTCGCCAATACCTGGCTGGATATTTTCCACAGTGTCGGGGACATCAACTGGTATGTCTTCATCATTGCCATGGGAACCCTGATTACCGCAATCATCATGCGCAAGATCTCGCCGAAACTGCCCCATCTGCTCATTGCACTGATCGTTGGCAGCCTGATTGCCCTCCTGTTCGGTGCAGCTGAACATGGTGTGGCTCTGGTACCCCAGATTCCTCCCCATTTGCCACCTTTGTCCAAACCTGACCTGTCCCTTGCGACGATTCAGGAACTGGCGCCAGAAGCTTTTGCCGTAGCCTTGCTGGCGCTGATAGAGGCCGTATCCATTTCGCGCGCCGTTGCCACCAAGTCGCATCAGCTGATCGACAGCAATCAGGAGTTTATCGGGCAGGGCCTGTCCAATATGGTGGGCAGTTTCTTCTCCAGTTATGCCGGCTCCGGTTCCTTTACCCGTTCGGGCATAAATTACGCGGCCGGCGCAGTGACACCCATGTCAGCCATCTTTGCCGCTTTGCTGCTCATGCTGATCGTGTTGCTGATTGCCCCCCTTACCGCCTACATTCCGGTGGCTGCCATGGGGGGTGTTATTCTGCTGGTTGCCTGGAACCTTATCGAATTCCATCAGATCAAGGTATTGGTGAAGGCAAGCGCTGCAGAAACCGGCATTCTTCTCACTACCTTTTTCGCCACCCTGTTTCTCGAACTGGAATTCGCCATCTATCTCGGCGTACTGCTTTCACTGGTTATTTTCCTCAACAGGACATCTCACCCGGATATCGTCACGCTGGCGCCGGACAGAGACAATGCCAAGAACAAGTTCATCAATGTCGAGACCAAACCCGTGGCGCAGTGCCCGCAGATGAAGATTTTGCGGATCGACATGTCCATCTATTTCGGATCCGTCAATCATATTGAAGCCAAGCTGATGGATATTTCAGAAAAACAGGGCATCAAACATATTCTTCTGGTCCTTTCTGGTGTCAATTTTATCGACGTGGCCGGCGCTGAAATGCTGGTGCATCAGGCCCACTCCCTGCAGGAAAAAGGCGGCAATCTGTATTTCTGTGGTATGAAAGGCAAGGTATGGCAGTTCATGGCCCAGGGAGGCTTCATCCGGGAAATCGGCCCTGGCCAGTTCTTCGAAACCAAACCCGAAGCGATTGCTTCCATCTACAAGCGTCTGGACAAGGAGCGCTGCGAAACCTGCGTCACGCGGATTTTCAGGGAATGCCTGGGACCTGAAGAAGAGAAGAAGACAGCCTGACACGCGCTCTCGCGAAGGAGGAACTCAGCTTTTCAGCTTCCATGTCAGGGTTTCACCCGCGGCCAGCGGAACCAGCTCCCCGTCACCAAAACGCAGCTTTTCCGGCACTGTCCAGGAGCTGCGTTGTAACGTGATGCTGTCACTGTTCCTGGCCAGTCCGTAGAAATCCGGCCCATGGAAGGACGCAAAGGCTTCCAGCCTGTCCAGAGCACCTGCCTGTTCAAAGACCTGGGCATAGAGTTCGATGGCCGCATGGGCGCTGTACATGCCCGCGCAGCCACAGCCGTTTTCCTTGGCGCTTCTGGCGTGAGGGGCGCTGTCTGTGCCAAGGAAAAAACGCGGATCCCCACTGGTAGCGGCTTCCACCAGCGCTTTGCGATGGCTTTCCCGCTTGAGCACAGGCAGGCAGTAGTGGTGCGGACTGATTCCACCTTTGAACAGGGCATTTCTGTTCATCAGCAGGTGCTGGGGCGTGATAGTGGCGCCAAGTCGCCGGGGTGTATCCCTGACCAGGGTCACGGCTTCGGCTGTCGTGATATGTTCGAACACGATGCGAAGGCCGGGTATCTGCTGCAGTAACGGCAACAGAACACGTTCGATGAACACCGCTTCCCTGTCGAACACATCGACCTGGGGATCCACCACTTCGCCATGCACCAGCAATGGCAGGTTTTCCTCGGCCATGACCTCCAGAACCGGATATACCCGCGTCAGATCCGTCACGCCTGCATCCGAGTTGGTGGTGGCGCCGGCAGGATAGTATTTCACCGCCTGCACCACACCTGAAGCACTGGCCTGACGAATATCGCCGGCACTGGTGCGCTCGGTAAGATACAGGGTCATCAGCGGTTCGAAGCTGCAATCCTTTGGTACTGCCGCAAGAATACGCTCACGGTAAGCCACGGCCTGATCGACTGTAACCACCGGTGGCTTGAGATTGGGCATGACGATGGCACGGGCAAAACGCCGGGCGGTGTGTGGCACGATATCAGTCAGCACTTTTCCATCCCGCAAATGCAGATGCCAGTCGTCAGGGCGTGTGATGGTCAGTGTATCGGTCATGGAAAAGGGGCCTGAAAGAGAATGGGATGGCCCTATTCTACCGGGTTTCACAGATGTGCACCGCTCCTGTGCAGACCTCCATGGACGGAGGAAATACTGGAAATGTCAGGAACATTTCCAGTGCGACCGCCATGGATGGTGGAAATGCTGGAAACGTCCTATACACATGAGGCGCGATACGATGCCGTATCGCGCCTCTTGCTGGCCCTGTGGAGCTGGACTCAGTCAGTCAACCTGGACCTCGATTTTACGGGGCTTGTGCTCCTCACGTTTGGGAATATGCAGTGTCAGCACCCCATGTTTCAGGCTGGCTTCCACTTTCTCCGTATCCATTTCGCTGCTGAGCGTAAAGCTGCGCTGGTAGTGGGTGGCGCGTACATCTGCATACAGGGGCTCCATACCTTCAGGCATGGGAATTTCCGCATCACCTTCGATAGTCAGGGTGTCGCCCTCGACTTTCACGTTCAGGCGATCCTTCGAGATCCCCGGCATGTCGGCATACAGGGTGATGCCACCATCATCTTCAAAAATATCCACGTCGGGACGGATAACGGGTTCAGCCTGTTTCAGTGCTGGCTGAACTTCGGTACCGGCTTTTTTTGCAATATCTGTCTTGTCACTCATCTCATTTACCTCCGACTCTTCTGTTCAGCTGACTTTGATCTGCTTGGGTTTGCTGGATTCCTTCCGTTGCAGCCTAACGTGCAGAACGCCATCCCTGTAGCTTGCATCCACCCGCTCCGGGTCAATGTCGTCGGGCAGACTGAAAGTGCGGCGGAATTCGCCATCGAAGCGTTCCTTGCGGTAGTAACTTGCACCCTCTTCACGAATGATGCGACGCTCACCGGCCACATTGAGCACATTGTTCTGGATGGAGATATCCAGACTGGAGGGATCGACACCTGGTGCAAAGAAATAGACATCCACTTCTTCCGCTGTACTGCCCACGTTCACCGGGGGAAATGAACCGGCTGAGGAACGTATGCCGTTCGCCCATGGCGTGCTGCCAAACACGGCTTCCATTTCCTGTTGAATGCGTTGCAGTTCGTCAAATAAACCTGTTGTTCCGAACATATCAGTACCTCCTGATTTTCCTAGTCTCTACAAAAAGTCATGTAAGGTCAGGCAAGGATATTTCAAGAACCGGCAGAAAATTTTTTACTCGCATACATCAACAACTGCTGTTCAGGCGGTATAGCTGCTGCCTGAGATCCTGAATCTCATCCAGCAGTTCGAGCGCCAGTGCGGCCCCGGACAGATTGATACCCAGATCTCTTTGCAGATGCAGCACAGTACGCGCGCGGTGCAGTGCCGGTGCGGCAAATTGCCATCGGGCCATTTCCGTGCCCCGGGGTTCCAGGATGCCTTCATCCACCAGCTCCATCACCCACTCCGCGTGCATGGCACAGGCGCGGCTCAGTTCACCGAGAGTCAGCATACAGTCTTCATCCAGCAGGACACCGTTCAGGATTTCATCATTCATGATTTACACTCCCAGTGCCGCCCGCGGATTGAAGGGCAGCTCCTGTTTCATCTTTTCATAGAAGGCCTTGGCTTTTTCGGAATCGGCAGGTGGCAGCACGATTTTCAGCTGCACATAGAAATCACCCGCCTTTTTCCCCGGTATGCCTTTGCCCTTCAGGCGCATTTTACGGCCACTGGTGGAGTTGGGCGGAATCGTCAGATCCAGCACACCCGAAGGTGTCGACACCTTGACCTTGCCTCCCAGTGCGGCCTCCCAGGGAGCCACGGGCAGTTCCAGATACACATCCCGTCCCTCTACCCTGTAGAAAGGATGAGGTTTGAACTCTATTTCCAGATACAGGTCACCACTGCCACCCTGCCCCACACCGGGGGCTCCCTGGCCGGCCAGCCGGATCTGCTGGCCCTGTTTCACGCCCTTGGGAATACGGACTTTCAGCGTCCGCTGACGGGTGATCACATGACCGCTGGGATCGACCTCAGGCACCTGCAGGGTGATGTTCCGTGTTGCGCCCTGATAGGCATCCTCGAGATCGATAAGTACCTTGGCATGATGGTCCTGTCCACGCATGTGGAATTCCCGCTGGCGGGCACCTGCACTGCTGAATCCACCGCCTCCCCTGCCAAACAGGGATTCAAAGAAATCACTGTAGGCCTGGGAGTCCCCGCCGGCACCGGTATAGCCTCCGCCACTGAACTCGAAACCGGCATCCCAGTCCGGGGGCGGATTGAAATCCTGGCCAGCCTTCCAGTTGTGTCCCGGCTGATCATATGCGGCACGCTTTTCCGGATCCTTCAGTACTTCATAGGCTTCGCCGAGGCGCTTGAATTTTTCTTCGGCATCCGCTTCCTTGCTCACATCAGGATGATACTTGCGCGCCAGCTTGCGATAGGCCCGCTTGATCTCATCCTGTGTGGCGTCGCGCTTGACGCCCATTACCTCATAGTAGTCTTCAAACTCCACGTCATACTCCTGACTAGCGAATCACCACGAACAGGGCACCATTGCCCCATACTATATTCAATAGTAAACCTTTGTCACCCGCCTGAGCAGCCAGTGCGGAAAATTCCATCAGCGATCCCACCGGCTGACGGTTCACGGAGACAATCACGTCTCCAGCCCGCAGACCGGCTTCCCAGGCCGGGCTGTTGCGCTTGACCTTGAGAACCTCGACCCCGCCTGACTCGGACAGCGGATGCTTATCATCCAGGTTGCCCAGCAAGGCGCCGTCGAGCCGTTTGCTGAACTTGAACCCTTCGGCCCTGGCATCCTTGGGCAGCGCAATTTTGGCAGAAATGTTTTTCCGCTTGCCGTCCCGGATAACCTTGAGCTTGATGGTACTGCCTGCGCGCAACATGCCTACTGCATTGCGCAGGGCACCACCGTCACTGACATCCTTTCCGTCGATGGCAATGATGATGTCACCGGAAATCAGCCCTGCCTTGTCTGCGGCGGAACCCGGCAGCACCTGCGTCACGACCGCACCATGGTGATGACTGATACCAAATGCATCGGCCAGTTCCCTCGTCATGTCCTGCATGACCACACCCAACTGGCCCCGTTGTACTTCGCCATACTGGGCAAGCTGGGAAACGATAGCCTTGACCATGGTTGCCGGTATGGCGAATCCGATACCTATATTGCCGCTGCCACCCATGATGGCCGTGTTGATGCCCACCAGCTTGCCTCGGGTGGTAACCAGAGCGCCACCGGAATTGCCGGGATTGATGGATGCATCAGTCTGGATGAAATCCTCATAGCCCTCGATACCCAGACCCGTGCGTCCCAGGGCGCTGACGATACCGTAGGTGACCGTCTGTCCCAGGCCAAAGGGATTGCCGATAGCCACGACGAAATCACCTACCCTGAGGTATTCGGAATTCGACAAAGGCAAGGCGGTCAGTTTGTCTGCATCGATCTGCAGCAGTGCGATATCCACCCCTGGATCTTCACCCAGCAGCTTTGCCTTGAAGCTTCGCTGATCCCTCAAGGTTACGGTGATTTCATCGGCACCATCCACCACATGGTGATTTGTGATCACCCAGCCCTTCTTCGCATCCACGATCACACCGGAACCGAGGCTCTGGGATTTCTTTTGTATCGGCCGGTCACGGTAGGCATAAGGCTGATGGGAATAAGGGTCCAGCAACAGCTGCCGTTGCTTCAGCCCCACAACCTTGCTGGTGGAGATGTTCACCACGGCGGGCAGGACTTTTTCAAGCACGGGCGCAATGCTGTCTGCTGGCGGTGGTGGCGCAGCGTTCCCCGGCAGTGGTGCGACAACCATCAACAGCAGCAG
>NZ_JBHNMF010000026.1:0-17520 GCF_048562965.1 Thiolapillus sp.
GTCAAAAAAATGCAATAGGGCTGATTGTTTGGCGCTTACCCTGTATGCGAACCACAGCCGGCTGATCTTTCCAATGACTTTCTTTTCCTTCGGCGTTTCCGCGAATAGGACCAGCTGCTCGAGATTGCGGTCGAACTGGCGAATGGTGTCGTCCATCTGCTTTACGGCACTCACACTCAACATGGTGTGCTGCCCCACCAGCGCATACGCCTTTACCATACGCTGACTGAGCATACGCTGCTGGCCGGCGATACTGATGGCATCATTCATCGCCAGGGCAGAAGCGGTGAGTGGCGCCAATAGCAGGCAACATGAAAACAGCAGCATAAAACAGATTTTTCGATTGTTTTTCAAGGAGCCACTCCTCTTGAAAGCGTCAGGCAGGGACACAGAGAATGGCGCGATTGTAGCAACATACCCTCTAAAATATCACAGGGAATGCATGGTTTTGCTATCCCCATCATATTTGGCATGCAACGAGGGATCCCATGCCGGAAACCGGATACGCAACGACAGCCCCCCCAGCGTTGATCTGCCGGCTTCCAGCGTGCCTCCGTACAGTGTGATGATCTCATGAGCCACGGAGAGCCCAATGCCCTGACCCGCCACCGTCTCGTCTGCCCGCTTCCCCCTTTGAAGCAGTTCGTTCCAGCGAGAGGCAGGAATACCGGGACCGTCATCTTCGATCAGCAGCAGCTCCCCATTCCCCGCAATACTCACCCGTACTTTGCTGTTCGCATATTTGAAGGCGTTTTCCAGGAGATTGCCCATCACTTCCATCAGGTCTGCTTCATCACCGTGAAAAACGGCCCGGGTATCGAGTTCACGGACACAGGTCAGTTTTTTTTCAGCATAAATCTTTTCGAGAGTATCCAGCAGGCGCGTTACCACAGGTGCCAGCGCCACAGGTTCGGTCAAGGCTGACCGGGCAGCCACCGCTGCCCGGCTCAATTGATGCTGTACGATATGATCCATGCGGTCCAGCTGCTCAACAGTGGTCTCGCGAAGCTTTGAACAAGGCACCTTGCTGTCCTGCAGTACGGTACTGAGATATGCCAGTGGCGTTTTCAGACTGTGCACGAGATCATCCAGGCTGTTGCGGTATCGCTGCTGTACCGAATCGGCATGTTCCATCAGGGCATTCAGACTGGAAGTCAGACCCTGCAGCTCTGCCGGATATTCACCCGCTAGGCGTTTCTTCCGCCCCTGATGTATGGCCTGAAGGTCAGCCTCTACCCGTCGCAAGGGCCTCAACCCCCAACGCAGCACAAGCGCCTGCACCAGCAGCAGGGCCAATGCCAGCCCTCCCAGCCAGGCCCACAGGTTCAGGCGAAAAGCCGCCAGTTGCGCTTCAAACGGCTGTGCCTGTTCCACCACGTTGAAGGTGAAGGCCTGTGAATCCCCGGCATCGTCCTCCCATTCCACACCGTAGGAAAACAGAAAATGACCATCCAGGCGTTTGAAGCGGAATTTACCCGCGGGCAATGAAGGAGCAGCCGGGATGGTCAGTCCCAGTGATGAGCGGGAACGCCAGAGCAACTTTCCGTCTGCGGTGCTGACAAAGGCATACAGGCCCGAATCCGGCCGGGAAAACCGTGGCTCGGGCAGATTCTCCGGCAGTTGCATTCTTCCCCGGGCATCCACATCTGCGGCCGCCAGCAGCCCATAGACATGAGACTGGAGTTTTTCCCTCAGCGCGGCCTCACTGCTTTTTCGAAACGCCGAATCAAGCGCCCAGCCTGTAATCCCCAGAAATCCCGCAAGTACCAGGGTGGCCATGAGCAGCAGTCGGAGATGAATGGACCGCATCAACCAGCCCTTCTGTCCAGCCTGAAACAGTATCCCCTTCCCCTCAGGGTTTCAATGGGTTTGAGCCTGTTGTCGGGATCCAGTTTGCGCCGCAGCCGGCTGAGCAGCACCTCCAGAACATTGCTGTCCCTGTCATAGTCCTGCTCGTAGATACGTTCTGTAAGCTCAGTTTTCGATACGACCTCGCCGGCATGGAGCATCAGATATTCCAGCACCCGGTATTCATACGCAGTCAGTTGCACCGCCTCACCGTTTATTTCGAGACTTTGTGACATGGTGTCGAGACTGATGGAACCAAACTGCAGCACGGGTGTGGACCAGCCGCTGCTGCGCCGCAGCAACGCATTGAGCCTCGCCAGCAGTTCCTCGAATTGAAATGGCTTTACCAGGTAATCATCCGCCCCAGCCTCCAGTCCTTCCACCTTTTCCTGCCAGCGTCCCCTCGCCGTGAGAATGAGAATGGGAAAATCCCTGTCTTCAGCGCGCAAGGTACGGATGACTTCCAACCCAGGGATATCCGGCAGTCCAAGATCGATGATGGCCACGTCGATGGGAAACTCCCGGCCCAGATAGAGACCGTTGGTGCCGTTTTCAGCCTGCTCCACTGCATAGCCACTTCTCTCCAGTTGGCCAGACAACTGCAGCAGCAGGGGTATTTCATCCTCGACCAGTAACAGCCGCATTTATATCACCCAGCAACCGTTGCCGTTGTGTCCAGGTTGCGTTGTCATTCCTATCGCCTGCGCCGGATGATTTCACCAGTAGCCGGATCCACCCGCAAACGGCGAACCTTACCGTTGCCGGTAAGCACCCGGATGCGGTACTCCGCATCGATTTCTTCGGCAGACAGTATACGGCCGTCGAATTGCCCACGCACGCGGTTTACCGCATCGTCAAGGCTGATGCTGTCCATGCTGTCACTGAAGCGGCTCATTTCAGCTTTCTTACTGTGGTGTTTGCCCCCACGCTCTCCTGCAGAGGCACTGAGAAACCAGCAACCTGCAAGCAGGGTAATGAATAGTTTTCGAACAACCGACATCGTGAGGAACCTGTTTTTCAGCAGGATGATTGAATCATCCCTCGTCAACCCATCAGAACAGGACTTCATCCTAACCTGTAGGACACCTGAAGATCAAAATACCAGAATGATACTGAACCGGGACTGAACAGAGGCACACAAGCCAGGAAAACAAACCAGCCATCATACCTGCGCGAAAATCACCTCAAATACCAAGGCGGACAATCACAGCGCAGCAATAGCAGCCTGACACAAAGCCAGCAGAGAAGCGGGGAAAATGCCGTAATAAAGCATGGCCAGACCATTCACGGAAATAGCCATGCGCGCATCCACGTTTGCGACGATGGGCGCCTGGGTGATGGGCTGATCGAAATAGATGACCTTGATGACCCGCAGGTAATAGAAGGCGCCGACTACAGAGAAGAATACGGCCACCAGCGCCAGCCACAGCATGTCGGCGTTCACCAGGGCATCCAGCACAAACAGCTTGGCGAAGAATCCCACAGTAGGTGGTACTCCCGCCATGGAGAACATGATCAGCATCATCATGGCCGCCAGCCAGGGACTGCGTTTGTTCAGCCCTTTGAGGTCATGCAGGTATTCAGCTTCCACACCCTTGCGACTGAGAATGGCAAGCAGGCCAAAACCACCCACTGCCGTCAGCGCATAAACAATGGTATAGAACATGGCCGAGGTATAGCCCTTGCCGGCGCCTGCCAGCAGGCCCAGAAAGATGAACCCGACATGAGAAATCGTGGAATAGGCCAGCATGCGTTTGACGTTGTCCTGAACCAGCGCAACGATATTGCCCAGCGCCATGGAAAGTACCGCCAGGATCATCAGCATGCCCTGCCAGCCCTGCCAGCCCATTTCCGGCCCCAGACCGCCCATACCCTGAACAAGAATACGCATGGCCATGGCGAAAGCCGCGATCTTCGGCACGGATCCCAGGAAAGCGGTAACCACCACGGGAGCGCCCTGGTAGACGTCGGGTGCCCACATGTGAAAAGGCACAGCGCCGAATTTGAAGGCAATACCGATCAACACAAACACCAGCCCGAAAGTCAGTACCGTCTGATCAGCATGTCCACTGGCAATGACCCTGGCCACACCGGCAAAATCCAGCATTCCCGTTGCACCATAGACCATGGAAATGCCATACAGCAACATGCCGGACGCCAGCGCTCCCAGCACGAAATACTTCATCGCCGCTTCAGAGCCCTTTTTCGAATCACCATCGAAGGCCACCAGCGCGTACAAACTCAGTGCCAGCAATTCAAGACCGAGATACAGCGTGAGGAAGCTGCCTGCGGAAACCATGATCATCATGCCCAGTATGGCAAGCATGCCAAGCACATAGAACTCGCCTTTGAACAGGTTGCGGTCAACCAGATAGCGACGGGAATAGATAAAGGCGAAAATACCCACGCTCAGCAGCGAGATCTTCAGCATGCTGCCCATGGCATCGATCACGTAAGCGCCGTGCATGACCACCCGGCTGCTGTCATCCACCCATACGACTGCAGACATTGTCGCAATCAGCGCAGCCAGGGACAGCCCGTAAGTAAACATGCGTTTGCTCTGATCCAGGAACAGATCCAGTATCAGAATAACGGCAATCGCCGAGAGCAGTACGATCTCAGGCAGCAGTGACAGCAATGTTGAGGCGTTAAAATCCATCAGGTTTACCTGAAGTTACAGTTTCGGAACAGCAATATGATTGACCAGATTGGTGATGGACACGTCCATCACCTGTATCAGTGGCTCAGGCCACAGACCCAGCACCAGCACGGCGATCGCCAGAGAAGCCAGCACCAGGGCTTCACGCTTGTTTATATCCTGCAGGGCGGCTACCTTCTCGTTGGAGACCTCACCAAACACCACCCGTTTGACCATCCAGAGCGTATACGCCGCGCCAATGATCAATGTGGTGGCAGCAAGAAAGGCGAACCAGAAATCCGCCCGGAAACTGGCCAGAATCACCATGAATTCACCCACGAACCCGGAAGTGCCCGGCAGGCCGGCATTCGCCATAGCGAAAAAGACCATGAAAGCCGCAAACCAGGGCATGGTATTCACAACGCCTCCGTAGTCGGCAATCTCACGGCTGTGCATACGATCGTAGAGCACACCCACACACAGGAACATGGCCGCAGAGATGAAACCATGGGAGACCATCTGCACCATCCCTCCCTGCATGCCCAGCACCACACCGTTACTCACTTCCGGCTTGGCAAAAATGATGAATGCGATGAAGAAACCCAGGGTAACGAAGCCCATGTGTGCGATGGAAGAGTAAGCAATGAGCTTTTTCATGTCCTTCTGCACCAGTGCCACGAATCCGATGTAAACAACTGCGATCAGCGACATGTCGATGATCAACCAGTCCAGTTCCTTGCTCGCATCCGGAGTGATGGGAAGGCTGAAACGCAGGAAACCGTATCCGCCAATCTTCAGCATGATGGCCGCCAGCACCACCGAACCGCCGGTGGGAGCTTCCACGTGTGCATCAGGCAGCCAGGTATGCACCGGCCACATGGGCACCTTCACCGCAAACGCTGCCAGGAACGCTAGGAAAATCAGAATCTGTTCGGTCAGGCCCAGCTTGAGCGTATGGAAACCCAGGATCTCCATGCTGCCGGACTGGAAATACATGTAGATCAGCGCCACCAGCATGAACACCGACCCCAGGAAGGTATACAGGAAGAACTTGATCGTGGCATACACCCTGTTGGGCCCGCCCCAGATCCCGATAATAAGGAACATGGGGATGAGCATGGCTTCCCAGAACACATAAAACAGCATGGCGTCCAGTGCGGAGAACACACCTACCATCACACCTTCCATGATCAGGAAGGCCGCCATGTACTGGGAAGGCTTGTACTGAATCACCTGCCATCCGGCAATGACCACCAGAATGGTGATAAAGGTGGTCAGGATGATCAGGGGCATGGAAATACCATCCACGCCCAGATGGTAATTGACCTTGAAGGATTCGATCCAGGGGATGTTTTCCTGGAACTGCATGGCAGCCGTGCCGGTTTCAAAACCCGTATAAAGCAGCAGACTGAGCAGGAACGTCAGCACAGCCACGGACAGCGCCAGCCAGCGACTGACATTGGGCGCCTTGTCGCCGCTGAACGCCACCAACAGGCCGCCCAGGACAGGCAACCAGATAACTGCACTCAAAATTGGCCAATCTGCACTCATTATCTTCTATCCAATCCTTAACTCAGCGAACCAGAACAGCAGGCCCAGAAGACCCAATATCATGGCTATAGCATAGTGATACAGATAACCGCTCTGTATCCAGCGTACCGCCTGAGCCAGCACGCCGAACGAGCGCGCCGAACCGTTTACCGAAATGCCATCGATGAGGGTCTTGTCACCCACATTCCACAACAGCTTTCCGGTGAGCAGGCTGCCACCGGCAAAAATGAACTGGTTTAACTCGTCGAAACCGTATTTCCGGTCCAGCAGTGCATACAGCCAGTCGAAGCGGATACGCAGGTTCTGTGCGATGGACGGTTTCATCAGGTAAACATACCAGGCTACCGCCAGACCGCCCATGGCCAGCCAGAATGGCAGCGCCATCACACCGTGAGAGATGAAACCAACCTGATTGTGGTAGTGCTCTCCGATTTCACCCAGCGTGTCATGGGCGGAAGCCACATGCAGTACGCCTTTGAAGAAATCACCGAACAACATGGGTTCGATGGCAAACCAGCCGATAAACACCGATGGAATGGCCAGCAGAATCAGTGGCAGCGTCACGACCGCAGGTGATTCTTTCAGATGCTCTTTCGCATGCTCATCCCGCGGCCCCTTGCCGTGGAATACGATGAAATACAGGCGGAAGCTGTACAACGCCGTGACGAATACACCAAAGACCAGCAGCCAGTGGGCATAGTCGGATCCAAAAATCTGCGATGACCCAACGGCTTCTATGATCGCATCCTTGGAAAAGAAACCGGAGAACCCGGGGAAGCCGATCAGCGCCAGAGTACCGAGCAGGAAAGTTAACCAGGTAACCTTCATGTACTTGCGTACACCACCCATGTTGCGGATATCCTGATCGTGGTGCATACCGATAATGACGGACCCTGCCGCCAGGAACAGCAGCGCCTTGAAGAAGGCATGGGTCATCAGATGGAAAAGACCTGCCGCATACGCGGATGCACCCAGAGCCGCAACCATGTAACCGAGCTGGGAAAGCGTGGAATAGGCAATCACCCGCTTGATATCATTCTGGATGATACCGATCAGTCCCATGAAGAATGCGGTGGTGGCACCAATAATGAGCACAAAGCTCAACGCTGTTTCCGACAGTTCATACAGGGGTGACATGCGCGCCACCATGAAGATACCGGCGGTAACCATGGTCGCAGCGTGAATCAATGCGGAAATGGGGGTCGGGCCTTCCATGGAGTCCGGCAGCCACACATGCAGCGGCATCTGGGCTGATTTGCCCATGGCGCCGATAAACAGCAGGATGCAGATCACGGTCATCAGGGACCATTGACTGTCGCCCCAGATATTGATGCTGTCTCCGGCGTGATCCGGTGCCGCAGCAAAGACCTGTGCGTAATCCAGACTGTTGAAGTACATGGCAACCGCAGCGATACCCAGGATGAAGCCGAAATCCCCTACCCGGTTCACCAGGAAGGCCTTCATATTCGCAAAGATCGCCGATTCCTTCTTGAAGTAGAAACCGATGAGCAGATAGGACACCAGACCCACGGCCTCCCAGCCGAAGAACAGCTGCAGGAAGTTGTTGGACATGACCAGCATGAGCATGGAGAAGGTGAACAGGGCGATGTAGCTGAAGAAGCGCTGATAGCCTTCCTCGTCGGCCATGTAGCCGATGGTATAGATATGCACCATAAGGGACACGAAAGTCACGACCGCGATCATCATGGCCGTGAGATTGTCCACCAGGAACCCCACATGCATCTGCATGCCGTCCACCACCATCCAGGTGTAAATATTCTCGTTGAATACCGGTGCACCATTCATGACATGCTGCCAGAACACATAAGCGGAAAGCAGGAAGGAAACAGCAACACCGAGGGTGGCTGCCCAGTGTGCACCTGCCCTGCCGATCTGATTACGGAACAGGCCGGCAATGACAGACCCGGCCAGGGGTGCCAGTACCAGAGCAAGATAGATGGATTTCATGTCAATATCACCCATAGCGCTATCCCTTCATGGTATCGAGGTCATCGACATCGATAGTATTGCGGTTACGGAACAACACGATCAGGATTGCCAGACCTATGGCCGCTTCTGCCGCCGCCACAGTCAGGATGAAGAATACGAACACCTGGCCGTTTACATCCCCGAGGAAGTGCGAGAAAGCGACAAAATTGATGTTCACTGCCAGAAGCATCAGCTCCACGCACATCAGAAGCACGATGAGATTTTTCCGGTTGATGAAAATGCCGGCAACGCTGATCACGAACAGCAGCGCCCCCAGAATGAGATATTCAGACAGGGAAATCATCAGCCTTTCTCCTCCGCTGCCATCTTGACGATCTTCAGACGGTCTTTCTTTTTCACCATATGCTGGCTGGCGACGTCCTGGCGCTTGGTATCCGGCCGTTTACGCAGGGTCAGGCTTATGGCTGCAATCATGGCAACCAGCAGGATGACTGCCGCGATCTCCAGCGCATACAGATGCTGTGTAAACAGCGAAATACCCAACTCTGCGGTATTGTTGTAATCGGCAGGTGCTGCTTCAGGAGCGGCATATTTGGCTAGCCCGAAATGCTTTGGCCCGAGCACCAGCACCATTTCAGCCAGCATCAGCGCGGCAACCACGATGCCCACCGGCAGGTGTCTTATGAAACCGGCACGCATGGCGGCGAGATTGACATCCAGCATCATGATCACGAACAGGAACAGCACCATCACGGCACCGACATACACCAATACCAGCACGATGGCCAAGAATTCCGCTTCCGCCAGCATCCAGATACCGGCCATGTTGAAGAACGCCAGCACCAGAAACAGGGCCGAATGAACAGGATTCTTGCGGGAGATCACCATCAGTGCCGCCCCCACGAGAATGGCGGCAAACAGGTAAAACAAAAATTTCTCGAAACTCATGATCTGATCACCGGTATCTGGCCTGTGCTGCACGGTCTTCCGCCAGCTGTATCTCGTACTTGTCACCCATGGCCAAAAGTTTTTCCTTGGTCATGATGTAATTGCCCGCAGCCTTGTCAGTATCCTCAAAGTGATATTCATACAAACGGGTTTCCACAATGGCATCCACCGGACAGGATTCTTCACAGAAACCGCAGAAGATGCATTTGAACAAATCGATGTCATACCGCGTGGTGCGTCGCGACCCGTCTTCCCGGGGCGCAGCCTCGATGGTAATGGCATTTGCCGGACAGACAGCCTCGCAAAGCTTACAGGCGATGCAGCGTTCTTCACCGTTCGGATACCGGCGCTGGGCATGCAGACCACGGAAGCGGGGAGACACGGGGGCCTTCTGCTCCGGGTAGTTCAGCGTGAATTTCTTCCTGAACAGATAGCGCCCGGTCACACTCATACCCTTGAACAGTTCCAGGAGGAACAGGGAGCGAACGTAATGGATGACGGTTTTCATTACCTATCCCTCCTCACTGAAACCAGGGGCCGATGTTGTAGACCTGCGCCGCGCCGACAACCACGATCCAGACGATGGTGATGGGGATGAAGATCTTCCATCCGAGGCGCATGATCTGGTCATAGCGGTAACGGGGAAACGTCGCCCGGAACCACAGAAACAGGAACATGAAAAAGAAGGTCTTGGCCACCAGCCAGAGTATCCCCGGCACCCAGGCGAACCAGGATTCCATGAAGGTGCCCTGAAAGGGTGACAGCCAGCCTCCCATGAACATCAGCGCAGTCAAAGCTGAGATCAGGATCATATTGGCGTATTCGGCGAGGAAGAACACGGCGAAAGCCATGCCTGAATAATCCACGTGGAAGCCCGCCACGATCTCGGATTCGCCTTCCGCCACATCGAAAGGCGAGCGGTTGGTTTCCGCGACACCCGAGATGAAGTAGATCACGAACAGGGGCAGCAGGGGCAACCAGTACCAGTGCAGCACACTCCCGTTCTGCCCCTCGACGATCTGACCGAGATTCAGGCTGCCTGCGGCTACCAGCACGCCAACCAGGGCAAAGCCCATGGCGATCTCATAGGAAACGATCTGCGCGGCGGAACGGATAGCGCCGAGGAAAGCATATTTGGAATTGGACGCCCAACCCGCAATGATAACGCCATAGACACCGATGGAAGTCATGGCCAGCAGGTAGAGCAGCCCGGCATTGATGTCGGAAAGCACCAGCCCTGTATCGAACGGGAATACCGCCCAGGCGGCCAGGGCCGGGCCGATGCTCAATAGAGGGGCGATAAGGAACAGGGTCTTGTCTGCATTGGTGGGCAGCACGATTTCCTTGAACATGAGCTTGACCGCATCTGCGATGGGCTGCCCCCAGCCTTTGGGGCCCACGCGATTCGGGCCCAGGCGAATCTGCATATAACCGATGATCTTGCGCTCGGCATAGGTGTAGTACGCCACCAGTACCATCAGCGGCGCCATGATCACCACGATCTTGAGGATGATCTGTATCCACACCGGCAGCCATTCATAGAGTCCGATCAGAAAGTCCATCACGCCTTCTCCAGTGAAACAGCGCCGAAGCCTTCACCCAGCAGCTCGCTGCCAGGCACACCCGTAGGCATCCAGACACAATTGGCGGGAACCCGCTCATCCACAGTCAGGGGCAGTGTCAGCTCCCCTTCTCCCTGCCTCAGCACTGCAGAGCCGCCATCCGACAGTCCCAACTGACTGGCAGTATCGGCATTTATCCTCAGCCCGGCCTTCCAGGCATCAGGCGTGTGCTGCAGCGCACCGGAACGGCGCACCAGCATATCCATGCTGTACAGAGGCACTCCGCCGATGCGTTGCAGATCATCACCGGCCTGCAGGCACACGGAAAGGGAAGGCTCTGCTCTCAGGCTGTTGTCCGGGGAAATCTCACCAACGGTTTCCAGCGCTTCATCAAGCACATCCTGAGAGGACTCGTAGTCGAAGCCCTGCCGGTTGGTGAGGTTACCCAGAACACGCAGCACCTTCCAGGCGGGCCGGGCTTCTCCGACGGGCCTGGCGGCTCCATTGAAAGATTGCACATCGCCCTGCAAATTGACAAAGCTGCCGGACGTTTCCAGGCTGGCAGCCACCGGCAGAACCACATCGGCGTACTGCTCCAGCCAGGGGCTGATATGGGTACTCAGGGCAACAACCTTTGCACTGGACAGCAGTGCGGCCATCGCTCCTGGATTGGCAGTGTCGAATTCCGGCTCCACATTCAGCAGCACACAGGCATCCAGCCCTTCTTTCTGCATACCAGCCAGCGAGAGGCCATTGTCCTTATGAGGCACAGCTCCAGCCAGCCAGGCACCGGTACTGTTGGCGCCATCACCGACGAAACCCAGATCGACATCCGCCGCCTGCGCGATATTGTTGGCCAGCTGGCGTAACAGTGCATAATCCGGATGCATTTGAGCGACGCTGCCCAGCAGCACCAGGCCTCTTTCAGCAGACTTGAGCGCTTCGGCAATCGCCTGATGACTTGCATCCGCCTTGGCATCCAGGCCTGCGGTATCGGCTCCAAGAACGGCTGCCACCGCTGCCATGTGGGTCACCATGTCTGCCGGTGACACCACCAGCTTGTGGCTGAGCTCATAGTTGAAATCGTAGTCCACCGGATTGACAGCCATCACCTGACCACCGGCCAGTACCGACTTGCGAACATGATGGTTCAGCAAGGGCTGATCCTTGCGCAGCCAGGACCCAACCAGCAACACTGCCTGGTTGTTTTCCAGATCATCAAAGCGCTGTCCCATCCAGGGCAGTGCAGGATCTGCTTCATCACCACGGAAATCAGACTGACGCAGGCGGTGATCAATATTGCCGGATCCCAATGCTCTCAGCAGCTTCTGCAGCAGGTACATTTCTTCCAGCGTGGAACTGGGGGAAACCAGCGCACCGAGGCGTTCCGCCTCGGCCTGCCTGAGTACTTCCGCCGTTTCCAGCAGCGCTTCCTGCCATTCGACTTCCTGCAGTTCGCCGTCCTTGCGCAGCAGGGGCTTTTGCAGACGGTCTTCGCTGTACATTCCCTGGTAGCTGAAACGGTCCCGGTCTGAAATCCAGGTTTCGTTGACCGCTTCATTGTCTCTGGGCACTACGCGCATCACCTGATGATTACGCACATGCACCTGAATATTGGAACCCACGCCATCATGGGCGGCAACGCTGTCGTGGGTGGTCAGTTCCCAGGCCCGGGCGCGATAACGGAAGGGTTTGGAAGTCAGCGCGCCCACGGGACACAGATCAATGATATTACCGGACAGTTCAGAGCTGACGCTGTTTTCCACATACACGCCGATTTTCATGTGCTCACCGCGACCGGTGGCCCCCAGTTCGCGTATGCCGGCGATCTCGTCACCAAAGCGCACGCAGCGGGTGCAGTGAATACAGCGGGTCATGTCGGTGGCGATGAGCGGCCCGATATTCTGGCTGGGCACAACGCGCTTGCCCTCGGAGAAACGGGAAATACCCTCACCGAAGCCCATGGCTACATCCTGCAACTCGCACTCCCCACCCTGATCACAGATCGGGCAGTCCAGCGGGTGATTGATGAGCAGGAATTCCATGGTGCCTTTCTGAGCCTGGCGCGCCAGGGGCGAGCAGGTCCAGGCCTTCATGCCATCGGCAACCGGTGTTGCGCATGCGGGCAGTGGCTTGGGCGCGTTCTCCACTTCCACCAGGCACATACGGCAGTTGGCGGCAACAGAAAGCTTTTTGTGATAGCAGAAACGTGGCACGGTGATGCCGGCAGCGTCTGTTACCTCGATAAGCATCTGGCCAGGGGTGGCTTCTAGCTTCTTGCCATCGACTTCGATGGTGATGTTCTGCTGATCGGACATAAGTTGCTAGCGCCCCCCTACCATGCACTTCTTGTGATCGATGTGGTACTGGAATTCCTCACGGTAATGCTCGATGAACGCAGCAACCGGCATGGCAGCGGCGTCCCCCAAGGCACAGATAGTGCGACCCATGATGCGCTTGGTGACGTCGTTCAGCAGATCCATGTCTTCCTGGCGACCCTGCCCGTGCTCAATGCGATGGATGACACGGTGCATCCAGCCCGTGCCCTCCCGGCAGGGTGTGCACTGGCCACAGGATTCTTCATAATAAAAATAGGAAATCCGGTCCAGCAGTTTCACCATGCACTGCTGATCATCGATGACGATCACCGCGCCGGAACCCAGCATGGAGCCCGCCTTGGCGATGGCATCGTAATCCATGGTGAGATCCATCATCACGTCGCCCGGCAATACGGGTGAGGAGGAACCGCCGGGAATCACCGCCTTGAGCTTGTAGCCATCCTTCATGCCACCCGCCATTTCCAGCAGTTCGGAAAAAGGCGTGCCCATGGGAATTTCGAAGACCCCGGGATTGTTGATATTGCCGGAGATGGAAAACAGTTTTGAACCACCGCTGTTTTCAACACCAATATCACGGAACCACTCGCCACCCTGACGGACGATGTCCGGAATGGAGGCCAGGGATTCGGTGTTGTTGATGATGGTGGGCCGGCCGTACAGGCCGAACATGGCGGGAAACGGTGGCTTGAAGCGAGGCTGTCCCTTCTTGCCCTCGATGGATTCCAGCAGTGCGGTTTCCTCACCGCAGACGTAGGCGCCACCGCCCAGGTGGGCATGAATGTCGAAGCTGAAACCGGAATCCAGGATATTGTCGCCCAGCAGGCCGGCATCTCTGGCTTCCTGCAGGGCGGCCTCGAAGCGCTCGTAGGGCTCCCAGAATTCCCCACGGATATAATTGTAGCCCGCAGTGCTGCCGGTGGCATATCCCGCGATGATCATGCCTTCGATGAGGGCGTGGGGATTGTAGCGAAGAATATCCCTGTCCTTGAAAGTACCTGGCTCACCCTCGTCCGAGTTGCAGACGATGTACTTGTCACCCGGTGCGCTGCGGTTGATAAAGCTCCATTTCAGGCCCGTGGGGAAGCCCGCGCCGCCACGACCGCGCAATCCGGAGGTCTTGACGGTTTCGATAATGTCTTCCTGGGGTGTTTTTTCCTTGAGAATCTTGCGCAGAGCCTCATAGCCCCCTTCTGATTCATAGGTGGACAGCAACCAGGGACGGTCCAGATGGAGGGTGCGCAGGCAGACTTCATTCGCCATTGTCTTGCTCCAGGCTGTCCAGTATGGAATCCACCAGTTCCGGCGTCAGGTTCTCATAATACTGCTTGCCGATCTGGAACATGGGCGCACCGCCACAGGCTCCCAGGCATTCCACTTCCTTGAGAGTGAACCTGCCGTCTTCCGTCGTCTGGCCCAGTTTGATGCCCAGACGTTTTTGCAGATGCTCCACGATATTTTCCGAACCACAGATCATGCAGGAGACATTGGTGCAAACGCAGATCTTGTGCCTGCCGACTTCGCTCAGCTCATACATGGAATAGAAGGTAGCGACCTCGTAGACAGCGATGGGCGGCATATCCAGGTAGTCCGCCACCTTGTCCATGAGTTCCCGGGTCAGGTAACCGCCATTGTCATCCTGCACAATACGCAGGGCCGCCATCACGGCCGACTGCTTCCATTCCTCGGGATACTTGGCTACCCATTGATCGATTTCCGCCCGGATTTCCGGCGAAAAAAGGTTTTCCTTGTCTGCCCGCTTGTTGGCACGAGCCCAGGGTTCACAACGAAGGGTCATCAGCGGTCGATCTCCCCAAAAACAACGTCCATGGTACCGATCACGGCCACCACGTCTGCAAGCATATGCCCCTTGGTCATCTCATCCATGGCTGCCATGTGTGCAAAACCAGGAGCGCGAATTTTCAGTCGGTAAGGCTTGTTGGCGCCATCAGCGATGATATAACAGCCGAATTCCCCCTTGGGTGCTTCCACGGCGAAATAGACTTCGCTCTCGGGAATGCTGTAGCCTTCCGTAAACAGTTTGAAGTGATGAATCAGCGCTTCCATGTCGTCTTTCATCTTTTCCCGGGGCGGCGGCGCCACCTTGTAATCACCGACCATCACGGGTCCCGGATTGTTCTTCAGCCATTCCACACACTGTTTCATGATGCGGTTGGACTGACGCATTTCCTCGACACGCACCAGGTAGCGGTCATAGGAATCGCCGTTGCTGCCCAGGGGAATGTCGAAATCCACCTTGTCGTAGGCCGCATAGGGCTGCTTCTTGCGCAGATCCCAGGCGATGCCGGAACCACGGATCATGGGACCGGTAAAGCCCAGCTGCCGGGCGCGTTCCGGCGTGACCACACCGATGCCCACCAGGCGCTGCTTCCAGATGCGGTTGTCGGTAAGCAGGGTTTCGTATTCGTCGATATATTTTGGGAAACGCTCGGTGAAATCCTCGATGAAATCCAGCAATGAGCCTTCCCTTGCCTGATTACGGTATTTCACATCCTTTTCGTTGCCCAGCAGCTCCTTTGTATAGCGTGGCATCTGCTCCGGCAGATCACGGTAGACGCCACCGACGCGATAATAGGCAGCATGCATGCGTGCGCCCGAAACCGCCTCGTAACAGTCCATGAGATCTTCCCGCTCGCGGAAGGCATACAGGAATACCGTCATGGCTCCCACATCGAGGGCATGTGCACCCAGCCACATCAGGTGGTTGAGGATGCGGGTGATCTCATCAAACAGCACACGAATGTACTGCGCCCGTTCAGGTACTTCCACACCCAGTAGTTTCTCGATGGTGCCGACATAGCCATGTTCGTTGCACATCATGGACACGTAGTCGAGACGGTCCATGTAGGGAATGGAGTGATTGTAAGGCTTGTGCTCGGCCAGCTTCTCTGTGCCGCGATGCAGGAGGCCCACATGAGGATCGGCGCGTTCGATGACCTCGCCGTCCATTTCCAGCACCAGGCGCAACACGCCGTGGGCCGCAGGATGCTGAGGGCCGAAATTGAGGGTGTAGTTGCGAATCTCAGCCATCGGCCTGCTCCTCTTCACTCACCGGCTCGCAGCCTTCTTCATAACGGTGATCGTGGCGGACCACGCGAGGCACCAGGGTTCTCTGTTCAATGGTAACGGGCTCGTAGACCACCCTGCCCTTGTCCTCGTCGTAACGCATCTCCACCTGGCCCACCAGGGGAAAGTCCTTGCGGAAGGGGTGGCCGATGAAACCATAGTCCGTAAGAATACGCCGCAGGTCGGGATGGCCATTGAAGAGAATGCCGAACATATCGAAGGCTTCCCTTTCGAACCAGTTGGCGCCGTTCCAGATACCCGTGACGGAATCGACCACGGGATAATCCGGGTTCAGGAACACCTTCACCCGCAGGCGTACATTGTGGGAAAGGGACAGCAGATGATAGACCACGGCAAAGCGGCTTTCCATGTCGATATCCGCATGGGTACTGCGCTCGGCACCCCGGCTAAAGCCGGTATTGGGCGCATCCTCGGCATTCCACTCCGACTGACCGTAGGCCGCGTAATCTACGCCGCAGACATCGATGCACTGGTCGAAGCCCAGGTCGCGGTGGCTGCGCAGGATCCGCATCACAGGCAACAACTGCTCTTTCGGCACCACCAGGGTCACTTCATTGAGCACACGGGTCCATTTGCACTCCTCGAAATCCTCTTCGAGCCGATCTTCCAGAGCTTCTTCCAGATCGTCAAGTCTGTCTTCCATGCTCATGCCGGTTCCTCGACTTTGGTGCGTGCAATCGTGGTTTCCCGGCGAATCTTGTTTTGCAGCTGCACGATACCGTACAACAGCGCTTCTGCGGTTGGCGGGCAACCCGGCACATACACATCCACCGGTACCACGCGATCACAACCGCGTACCACCGCATAGGAATAGTGATAATAACCGCCGCCATTGGCGCAGGACCCCATGGAGATGACCCATTTGGGGTCCGGCATCTGGTCATACACCTTGCGCAGGGCCGGCGCCATCTTGTTTACCAGGGTACCGGCAACGATCATGACGTCCGACTGCCGCGGACTGGGGCGGAAGATAATACCGAAACGGTCCAGATCATAGCGGGACGCACCCGCCTGCATCATTTCCACCGCACAGCAGGCCAGACCAAAAGTCATGGGCCACATCGAACCCGTGCGCGCCCAGTTGATGACCGTATCCAGCGAGGTGGTAACGAAACCTTCCTCGAATACGCCTTCTATTCCCATTCCAGCGCTCCCTTTTTCCGCTCGTAGATAAAACCGATCACCAGTATGCCCAGAAAGATCATCATGGCCCAAAAGCCCACGGGTCCAACCCGATCGAGCACGACCGCCCAGGGGAAGAAGAATGCAATTTCGAGATCGAACAGAATGAAGAGAATGGCCACCAGATAGAAACGCACGTCGAACTTCATGCGTGCATCTTCAAAAGCCTCGAAGCCACATTCATAACGGGAGCCTTTCTCTTCGTCGGGATTGTGGGGTGACAGCATGAACCCCATACCCATGGCAGCGACACCGACAAACAGGCCGATGACGATAAAAATCAGTATTGGCAGATAGTTTTCCAGCACTTGGAAGCGGCCCCCTAGCTTGAATTTTCAGGCGCACTTAGTCTATTGCAGTGCTGCCCCTAGGTCAAATTTAGCGCGCTTGATAAATA
>NZ_JBHNMF010000027.1:0-17119 GCF_048562965.1 Thiolapillus sp.
CCTTAAGGAACAAGTCTCTTGCCTGAGCAGGGCTTCCTGTGACTGCCATCACGCAAGGATGACAGGAAAACTGTCGGCAGGATGCTTGCAAAAAACCGGTGCTCCCCTTATGTTAATTCAGGGAAGACGGTCGGATAGTCGCTGTCGATTTTTCGATGGAGGAAAGTCCGGGCTCCACAGGGCAAGTCGCCAGGTAACGCCTGGGAGGCGTAAGCCTACGGAAAGTGCCACAGAAAATATACCGCCTATATTAGGTAAGGGTGAAATGGTGCGGTAAGAGCGCACCGCGCTGCCGGTAACGGCAGTGGCAGGGTAAACCCCGGCTGGAGCAAGACCAAATAGGGAAGCATATGCTGCGGCCCGCAGAGGCTTCCGGGTAGGTTGCTTGAGGCGTCCGGTGACGGGCGACCCAGATGAATGACTATCACGGCAGGTCAGCTGCCGACAGAACCCGGCTTACAGACCGTCTTCCCCTCTCCACTTCTCATTTTTCGCGATTCTTTTACGTCGCACTCCTGATAAATCACTTTAAGTGCATCGCGCAGTTCCTTGTTTGTGCAATTTTTTTCATGTTCCGCCCTCCTTTCGTAAGCTATTGAGATTAAAGACTTTTTTCTGCTTTCTTTCTTGACCGGGTGGGGAGTTAGGCCTATTATTCAATGCAATGTGGGGAATTGTGGGGAAAAAGGGGTAATTGTGTTTCTTGGGGTCAACACTTTAAATCTGGATGCAAAAGGGCGTCTGGCCATTCCGGTCAAGTATCGGAAAGAGCTGGGTGCGTCCGATGGTTCAGGTGTGGTGGTGACCATCAATCCCTATGAGCGCTGTCTGTGGCTCTACCCTGAAAGTGAGTGGCAGGAAGTTGCGCAGAAGGTCATGCGCCTGCCCGCATTGAAGAAACAGAACAAGAACCTGCAGCGCCTGTTGTTGGGGCATGCCTCCGAACTGGAGCTCGACGGCCAGGGGCGAATCCTGCTGAGCAGCAGTCTGCGTGAATATGCAAGCATGGATAAACAGGTGGCCCTGGTGGGGCAGGGTCGTAAATTCGAGATATGGAATGAAAAAGCGTGGTTCAACAACAGGGAAGAGTGGCTGGACGATATCGACCAGCCGGAATCCGAGATGTCGGAAGAACTGGCGAATCTGGCGTTGTAGGTGACTACTTCGGCGTTGCACAAGCCGGTTTTGTTTGAGGAAGCAATCGAGGCAATGAATATCCAGCAGGACAGTTGTTGCGTGGATGGCACCTTTGGAAGAGGTGGGCACAGTGCTGCGATTCTTGATTGCCTGGGTGAAAACGGCTGTCTCATCGCACTGGACAAGGACGAGAAAGCCATAACCCATGGTAAGCAGGAATTTCCCGGTGAACAGCGCTTGCATCTGCATCACTGCAGTTTTTCCCGTTTGCGGGAAATCGTGGAACAGCAGGGCATGTTTGGGCAGGTGAATGCCGTATTGCTGGATCTTGGCGTGTCATCACCGCAACTGGATGACGCCGGGCGTGGCTTCAGCTTCCAGCAGGACGGTCCTCTGGACATGCGCATGGACAGAAGTAGCGGGATGAGCGCGGCCCAATGGCTGGCAACCGCAGACGAGGCGGAAATTGCCCGGGTGCTGTGGGAATACGGGGAAGAGCGTTTTTCACGGCGTATCGCCCGTGCTGTGGTTGAGCAGCGCGAGCTCGAACCGCTGAACACCACGTCGCAGCTGGCTGCGCTGATCTTCGGGGCCAGTCCGGTCAAAGAGCGGCACAAGCATCCGGCGACGCGCAGCTTTCAGGCGATTCGCATCCATATAAACAGTGAACTGGATGATTTGAAGGAAGGCCTGGAGCAGGCGGTCGATGTGCTGGCTCCCGGTGGCAGGCTGGTGGTTATCAGTTTCCATTCTCTCGAAGACCGTATCGTGAAGCGTTTCATGCGGGACAAATCCCGGGGAGACGTGATGCCGAAGGGCTTGCCGGTGAGGGACAGTGATCTCAAGGAAGGCATCCTGAAATGCATTGGCAAGCCGGTACGGGCAGGAAGAGGCGAGTTGCAGGAGAACCCCAGGGCACGCAGCGCCATCATGCGTATCGCTGAAAAGCGGGCATGAAACGTTCTCAGTTGTGGATGTTGATGGTGCTGGCGGTCGTGGTCCTCGGTTCTGCCATTGCAGTCGTGCATGCCAAGTACCGCTCACGGGTGCTGTTTGGCGAGCTCAAGGCGCTGGATGCACAGGTGGATGAAGTGGCTATCGAATGGGAGCGCCTGCTCATCGAGCATGGTACATGGGGAACCCCGGCGCATATCGAGGCCAGTGCGAGAAAGAAACTGAAAATGCGTATGCCCAGGGCAGACGAAGTCATCATTATCAAAGGACATCATGGCAGCTAGACGGGAAAAGCGGGCAAAGATGCACAAGCGGGCGGAAGCGCTGCCCAAGGCCTATGTGGGCCGGCGTCGTGTCGTGCTCACGATTCTCATGATCGCGGTGAGCGGCCTGATCTGGCGGGCGGTGGATCAGCAGGTATTCGAGCGGGATTTCCTGCAGTCTGAAGGTGATCACCGCTATCTGGATCGGGTGGCGGTGCCTGCCCATCGTGGTGCGATTACGGATCGCAACGGTGTGGTGCTGGCCATGAGCACACCGGTGGATTCCATTGCGGCCAACCCCCGCCTGCTGCGCCCCGATGCGGACACCCTGCAGCCCTTGGCCAAGGCGCTGGATATCGGTCTGGATGATCTGCGCCGGCGTCTGGCGAGGTACAGCCACAAGCATTTCGTTTATCTGAAGCGCCGCCTGCCTCCCGAAGAGGCCCAGGCGGTAATGGCAGTAGCCAAGAAGCATCATATCCTCGGGTTGCAGACGAGCCGGGAATACCGGCGTTACTATCCGGATGGTGAGATCTTTGCACACGTCATCGGTTTTACCAATCTCGATGATGTGGGGCAGGAAGGCCTGGAATTTGCTTTCAACGAACAGCTGGCCGGCAAGCCCGGCCTGAAAAGGGTGTTGCGCGACGGACGCCGCCAGGTAGTGGCGGATGTCGAGAGCCTGCGCATGCCGCAGCCGGGCAAGAATCTTGCGCTGAGTCTTGATCAGCGTCTGCAGTATATCGCGTACCGTGAACTCAAGGCGGCCATCAAGAAGCACAACGCCATCTCGGGTTCGGTGGTGATGCTGGACGTGAGGACGGGAGAAGTGCTGGCCATGGTCAACCAGCCGGGTTTCAATCCCAACAGCAGTCGCAGCACGCGGGGCGGACGCTTGCGCAATCGCGCGGTTACCGATGTGTTCGAACCGGGTTCCACCATGAAACCCCTGACGGTGGCGGCGGGGCTGGACCTGGGAGTGATCAAAGCGGATACGCGTATCGACACCAATCCCGGTTTCTTCAAGCTCGGTCGCTTCAGGGTCCGCGATCATGAAAATCTGGGTGTGGTGGATATCGAAACCATTATCAAGAAGTCCAGTAATGTCGGGGCGGGCAAGATCGCCCTGTCCCTGCCCAGGGAAAAATTCCGGGAATATCTGGTGGCCATGGGGCTGGGCAAGAGCACCGGTTCTGGCTACCCGGGAGAGGCCAGCGGACAATTACGCCCTGCGGCCAACTGGGCGCGGATCGACCAGGCTACCCTTTCCTACGGTTATGGTATTTCCGTATCGGTGCTGCAACTGGCCCAGGCTTATGCGGTCATCGCGGCTGATGGCATACGCCGTCCTGTCAGCCTGTTGCGCCGCGATGAAGTTCCCCAGGGCACACGGGTGCTGAGCCGCAAGACCGCAATGGAAGTGCGTCACATGATGGAATCGGTCGTTGCGCCGGGTGGTACAGCCACCCGGGCTGCAGTGGCAGGTTACCGGGTAGCGGGCAAGACGGGTACAGTCAAGAAGGCCGGCAAGGGGGGATATACTCAGCGCAAATACCTTTCCCTGTTCGTCGGCATGGCGCCGGCGAGCAATCCGCGGCTGGTGGTTGCCGTGATGATCAATGAGCCCAGGGGTAAGCAGTACTATGGCGGGCTGGTGGCGGCGCCGGTGTTCTCTGCAGTCATGGATGATGCATTGAGATTGCTGAATGTGGCGCCGGATGCACTGGCTCATGACCGGACTGTGCGTCTCGCGCATACGGGAGGGCAGCCGTGATGGCCGGCGCTCAACAGCAAGATACCGGCTGGCTGGCCGGTGACCTGCTTTCCTTTCTCGGATTGCCCGGCGGTGCGTGGAAACAGGTACCGGTGGCTGGCCTGAGCATGGACAGCCGCGGGATCGCAAAGGACCATCTGTTTCTGGCGGTTGCCGGCAGTCAGGGGCATGGTCTGGAGCACCTGCAGCAGGCGCTGGATCAGGGGGCTTCACTGGTGTTGGCGGAGGCTTCTTCAGGATGGCCTCAGGAGCGCATCTGCCGGCTGAAGCATAACGTGCCCATCGTGGTGATGGACGGCCTGCGCCCGGTGCTCAGTGAGATTGCCGCGAGATTTTATGGCCATCCCGCGCAGGACATGCGCATGGCAGGTATCACGGGTACCAACGGAAAAACCAGTGTGAGCCTGTTCCTGGCGCAGTCGTTGCCGGAAGAATGGTGCTGTGCGGTAACCGGCACGACGGGCAACGGTTTTCCGGGTGACCTGCAGCCGGCAACGCATACAACGCCCGATGCGGTGGAGGCCCAGCGTCTGCTTGCCGGCCTGAAGGCGGCGGGTGCAAGGGCGGTGGCCATGGAGGTGTCATCTCATGCGCTGCACCAGTACCGGCTGGCGGCGGTGCCTTTCCACACTGCCGTGTTCACGAATCTGAGCAGGGACCATCTGGATTACCATGGTTCAATGCAAGCCTATGCGGCCGCAAAGCGCCGCCTGTTCGAAGCTGACTCGCTGCAAATGGCAGTGATCAACACGGTCGATGAGGCCGGTGCCGAACTCCTGCGGCAGCTGCGGGGCGGGGTAGCCACCATCGCCTGTCACCGGGGAGGTGCAACCCTGGGAGCGGACGAGTTCGTCTGCATCGAAATGCTGGAGCAGCGGCCGGAAGGGCTGCATCTGGAGTTTTCCTCGTCCTGGGGAAAAGGAGAAATCAACAGCCGCCTGCTCGGCGATTTCAATGCGGACAACTTGGCGTTGGTGCTGGCGGTGCAACTGGGCTGGGGTGTGCCCATGGATGAGGCCATCGCCCGCCTGGAAAAGGTGCAAACCGTACCCGGACGCATGCAGAAATCTGGTGGTGGCGATCAGCCGCTGGTGGTGGTCGACTATGCGCACACACCGGATGCCCTGGCGAAAACTCTCACCAGCCTGAGGGCACACGGTACCGGGCGCATCTTTTGCGTGTTCGGCTGCGGTGGCGACAGGGACAGGGGCAAGCGCAGCCAGATGGGCACCCTGGCAGAAGCACTGGCTGACGTGGTGATCGTCACGGACGACAATCCCAGGAACGAATCGTCCGCAGGCATCATCGCAGATATTCTGGAAGGTATGGATCAGCCGCGCCAGGCGCTGGTCATTCCCGACCGTGCGAAAGCCATTGATACTGCCATTGCCCAGGCCCGCCCCGGTGATATTGTTCTGGTGGCCGGCAAGGGGCATGAAACCTGGCAGCAGGTTGGCGATCAGCGTCTGCCCTTCAGTGATATCGGGCAGGTGCGTCACAGTCTGGGAGGTGGTGCATGATCGCCTTTCAGCTGTCTGAGCTCGCCGCCAAATTGCATGGTGAACTGGCGGGGCAGGACGTGCAGATCAGCTCCGTGAGCACGGACACACGCAGTCTTGGTGAAGGTGATCTGTACGTTGCACTCAGCGGGCCGCGCTTCGATGGCCATGATTTTCTGGAGGCTGCAGCAAGACAGGGTGCAGCCGCTGCCATGATCAGCAGGCACTGTGATGTGGATCTGCCCCTGCTGCAGGTGGCGGATACGCGCATCGGGTTGGGGCAGATGGCCGCGGCCTGGCGCCGGCGCTCGCAGGCGCGTGTTGTAGGCGTGACGGGCAGCAACGGCAAGACCACGGTGAAGGAGATGCTCGCTGCTATCCTTTCCTGCCGGGGCAAGACGCTGGCTACCCGGGGCAATTTCAACAACGACATCGGATTGCCCCTGACCCTGTGCCGTCTGCAGGACGAGGATTTTGCCGTCGTGGAAATGGGGGCCAATCATCCTGGCGAAATCGGTTATCTCAGCCGAATCGCGCGACCTGACGTGGCCGTCCTCAACAACGCGGGGCGCGCACATCTGGAAGGGTTTGGGGATCTGCGCGGCGTTGCCCTGGCCAAGGCAGAGATTCTCGAAGGGCTGTCTGATGAAGGCGTATTCGTTTTCAATACGGATGACACCCATGCGGATCTGTGGCGCCAGCTGGCGGCTTCTCATCGCAGTCTGGGATTTGGTGTTTCTGCAGATGCCGATATCCGCAGTCCCGAAGCATCGCCGGACCTGGTATGGGACGAGCAGGGTTTCCACACGGCGTTTACAGTGCAGACACCGTCTGGTGATCTGCAGATTCACATGCGCCTGGCGGGTGAGCACAACCGAATGAATGCGCTGGCGGCCATTGCGGCGGCGCAGGTGCTGGGTGCAGGAAAAGAAGACATTGAGCAGGGCCTGGCATCCCTACAGCCGGTGTCCGGGCGTCTTTGTCTGCTGACCGGACAGAAAGCGGACTGGATCATCGACGACAGCTACAACGCCAATCCTGATTCCGTCACCATGGCCATGGACGTCCTCAGGCAGGCGCCGGGACGCAGGGTGCTGGTGCTGGGTGATTTGGGTGAACTGGGTGAGGATGCGGCCAGGCTGCATGCAGAACTGGGCGAGATGGCGGCGGGAAGCAATATCGACCTGCTGTTTACCTGCGGTTCCCTGAGCGAGAAGACCAGCGAGGCTTTTGGTGCGGGCGCGCGACATTTTGCAGATCAGGATTTGCTCATCGAATGTCTGCTGGAGGATCTGCGATCCGGTGATGTCGTGCTGATCAAAGGCTCACGGGCCGCAGCAATGGATAGAACTGTAGAAGCGCTTTGCGCGGAGATGCCCTTATGCTGATCTGGCTTACCGATTACCTGGCGCAGTTCGATCCGGCGTTCAATGTTTTTCATTACATCACCCTGCGTGCGATCCTCGGGGTGCTCACTGCCCTGGTAATTTCCTTCGTTGTCGGTCCGGTGATGATTCGCCGCCTGAGCCAGTACAAGATTGGCCAGACCGTGCGGGATGACGGACCGGAAAGCCATTTTTCCAAAGCGGGAACGCCTACCATGGGTGGCGCGCTGAACCTGGTGGCGGTGTCTATCGCCGTCTTGCTGTGGGCCGACCTGGGCAACCGCTACGTGTGGATCGTGTTGCTCACCACGCTGGCTTTCGGTATCGTGGGGCTTATTGACGATTACCGGAAGCTGGTGCTCAAGGATTCGAAGGGTTTGCCGGCGCGCTGGAAATACCTGGGGCAGTCGGTTTTCGGCTTCGGCGCCGCCTTCGCACTGTATGTCACTGCCACGGTGCCGGCGGAAACCCAGCTGATCGTGCCTTTCTTCAAGAACGTGGTGCTGGACCTGGGCCCGGCCTTCGTGCTGCTGGCCTATCTGGTCATTGTAGGTGCTTCCAATGCGGTCAATCTCACCGATGGCCTGGATGGGCTGGCAATACTGCCCACGGTGCTGGTGGCCGGGGCGCTGGGTGTTTTCGCCTATGTGTCAGGCCATCTGTACCTGTCCAAATACCTTTTGATTCCCTATATCCCCGGTGTGGGTGAACTGGCGATTTTCTGCGGTGCCCTGGTTGGTGCCGGGCTGGGCTTTTTGTGGTTCAACGCCTATCCGGCCCAGGTTTTCATGGGCGATGTGGGGGCGCTGGCCCTGGGAGCTGCCCTCGGCGTGGTTGCCGTGGCGGTGCGTCAGGAGTTGGTGCTGTTCATCATGGGCGGTGTGTTCGTGATGGAAACCGTGTCGGTGATCCTGCAGGTGGCTTCCTACAAACTGACAGGGAGACGCATCTTCCGTATGGCGCCGCTGCACCATCATTTTGAACTCAAGGGCTGGCCGGAACCCCGGGTGATCGTGCGTTTCTGGATCGTGACGGTCATCTTGGTACTGGTTGGCCTGGCAAGCCTGAAGATCCGCTGATGAGGAATATGGCGACAGCATTGAACAGGGATGAACTGCCGCAGCGGGTGCTGATCGTGGGCCTGGGTGTCACCGGACTTTCGTGCGCCCGCTATCTCCATGCCCGGGGCGTGCCGCAGCTGGCCGTGGCCGACAGCCGTGAGCAGCCTCCTGGGCTGGAAGCGCTGAAGGAAGAGCTGCCCGATGTCGGGCTGTTTCTGGGTGGATTCGATGAGGCGCTCTTTCGTCAGACGGATCTGCTGGTCGTCAGCCCGGGAGTGTCCCTGGAGACACCTGCCATTCGCAAGGCCATGGATGCCGGGGTGACGGTGGTGGGTGACGTGGAGCTTTTTGCACGGGATGTGCAGGGAAGGCTGGCGGCAATCACCGGCTCCAATGGGAAAAGCACCGTAACCACTCTGCTGGGGCTGATGGCCAATGCTGCAGGCAAGGATGCGGTCGCCGGGGGCAACCTGGGTGAACCGGTGCTTGAACTGCTGGAAAAGCCCCATGAACTCTATGTGCTGGAACTGTCCAGCTTTCAGCTGGAAACCACTTACAGTCTGGTGCCCGATGTGGCCGTGGTGCTGAATGTTTCTGCCGATCACATGGACAGGTATGCGGGCCTGAGTGATTACGCAGACACCAAAGCCCGCGTTTACCGCCATGCACGGGTCGGCGTATACAACAGGGACGATCAGCGGGTCATGGCCATGCCACGTACGGATCAGGCCCTGTTCTTTACCCTGAGTGAACCGGAGGGAGAAGATTGTTTCGGTGTGATGAATTGCGGTGATGAAGCCTGGTTGAGTCAGTGTGGCCGGAAGCTGCTGCGGACGAAGGATTTGCTGATGCCGGGGCAGCACAATATCGCCAATGCGCTGGCGGCCCTTGCCATGGGAACGGCCCTGGAACTGCCTGTGGAAGCCATGCTGGACGTGCTGCGTACCTACCCCGGGCTGGCTCACCGCACCGAGTTTGTCTGTGAGCATGACGGTGTGAAATGGTACAACGATTCCAAGGGTACAAATCCCGGTGCGACCATCGCTGCGCTCCAGGGTTTGCACACAGATGATGGCAGCCGCACCGTGCTTATTGCCGGAGGCGACTGCAAACAGGCGGATTTCGGCGAGCTGGCGCGGGTGATCGGCCAGACAGCCCGTGCAGTGGTGCTGATAGGGCGTGACCGGCGCCAGATCGGTGACCTGCTGAACGCTTCCGTCAGGACGGTGGAAGCAGACGATATGGATGAAGCGGTAACTCTTGCGGCAGGGCTGGCCGCCCCGGGAGACCGTGTGTTGCTGTCCCCTGCCTGTGCGAGTTTCGATATGTTCGACGGATTCGAGCATCGCGGCAGAATTTTCCGGGAAGCTGTGGGGAGGCTTTGCTCATGAGTGCTGTGGCCCGTCCCCGCCCCCTCCTGTCCGCATCGGCGCTATCGGTGGATTGGGTGCTGCTGCTTGCGGTGCTGGCCCTCGTTGGTCTGGGCGTTGTCATGGTGAGTTCGGCTTCTTTGCACCTGGCGGGCAGTGGCAATCCCTTCCACTATCTGAGCAAGCATCTGATTGCCCTGAGCCTGGGTACCGCTGCGGCACTGATAACCCTGCAGATTCCGAGCAACTGGTGGGAAAAGGGGAGCACCTGGCTGTATTTTCTGGGACTATTGCTGTTAGTGATCGTGCTGATCCCCGGTTTGGGCAAGACGGTAAACGGTGCGACCCGCTGGGTCGCCATAGGGCCGTTCAACCTGCAGACATCCGAATTCATGAAGCTGTTCATGATCTTTTTCATGGCCGGCTACCTCGTGCGGCGGCAGGTGGAGGTGGCGCATACGGTGTGGGGGGTGATAAAGCCTTTGCTGCTGTTGTCCCTGGCAGTCGTGCTGCTGATGGCGCAACCGGATTTTGGCACCACCGTTGTATTGCTGGCGACGGCACTGGGGCTGCTGTTCCTCGGTGGTGCGCCCCTGTGGCAGTTTGGACTGCTGTTGCTGCTGGCCGTGCTCGGTGGCGTGGTTCTGGTCATCACATCGCCCTACCGTCTGGAACGGGTGACCTCTTTTCTCAATCCCTGGGCAGACCCTCTGGACTCTGGTTACCAGCTTTCCCAGGCGCTGATTGCCTTCGGTCGGGGTGAATGGACAGGTGTCGGCCTGGGTAACGGCATCCAGAAGCAGTTTTACCTTCCCGAGGCACATACGGATTTCATCATGGCCGTGATTGGTGAGGAATTCGGCCTCGTGGGTACCCTTACGGTGATTGCCCTGTTCAGTATCGTGGTGTGGCGGGCCTTCAGTATTGGTGCCGCGGCCGAAGCCATGCAGCGCCGCTTCGCTGCCTATGTTGCCTATGGCATCGGCTTGTGGCTGGGGTTGCAGGCTTTTATCAATGTGGGCGTGAATGTGGGCATGCTGCCCACCAAGGGACTGACCCTGCCTTTCGTCAGTTATGGCAGCAACAGCATGATCATCGGCTGCGTGGCGATTGCCGTGCTGCTGCGTATCCATTGGGAGAACCGGACCGGAAAAGACGGCCCGGGAGGGATACCATGGCGCGCATGACCATCATGGCAGGCGGCACCGGCGGCCATGTCTTCCCGGCGCTGGTGGTAGCGCAGGAGATGCGGCAGCGTGGCTGGGAGGTCAGCTGGATGGGAACACCGGACAGCTTCGAATCCCGTACCGTACCAAACTACGGCTTTCCCCTGGAAACCATTGCCGCCTACCGTTTGCGCGGCCAGGGCTTGCTTGGGCTGCTGCTGGCGCCGTTCCGCCTGCTCAAGGCCATGGGGCAGGCCGGCAAGATACTGCGGCGAACCCGGCCGCAACTGGTTCTGGGTATGGGCGGGTTCGTTACCGGCCCCGGTGGGCTGGTAAGCAGGCTGCTGGGCATTCCCCTGGTTATCCATGAGCAGAACACCATTCCCGGTATGACCAACCGCTGGCTGGCCAAAATCGCCGCGCGGGTGCTGGAGGCCTTTCCCCGCAGTTTTCCAAAGTCGGTGGCCGCCTTGGTGACAGGCAACCCGGTACGTGAGGAGATAGCCGCTGTTGCGGCACCGGAAGAACGCATGGGTGATCGGGATGGTGCCATCCGCGTGCTGATTGTCGGCGGTTCTCTCGGTGCCCTGGCACTGAATGAACAGTTGCCGCCAGCCCTGGCGAAGCTGGGTCTGCCCCTGGATATCCGGCACCAGGCCGGACGCGGCAAGGCCGGGGATGCCGCCAAGCATTATCCGCCGGAACTGAAAGCGGAAGTGAGCGAATTCATCGACGACATGGCCGCAGCCTATGCCTGGGCCGATCTGGTCGTCTGCCGCGCCGGCGCACTGACGGTGTCGGAACTGGCGGCGGCTGGTGTCGCTTCCCTGCTGGTGCCATATCCCTATGCTGTGGACGATCATCAGACCCGCAACGCCGGCTATCTGGTGGAAGCCGGTGCAGCGGTGCTCATGCCTCAGTCGGAAATGACGCCGGAGGCGCTGGTGCATACCCTGCAGCCCTTGCTGGGTGACCGCAGGAAACTGCTGGCCATGGCAAAGGCTGCCAGGTCTCTGGCCATGCCGGAGGCCACCCGCACGGTGGCTGACCTCTGTGAAGCACAGGTGAAACCATGAGTGAGATTCAGGACATGAATGCAACGCCCAGGGTTCATGCCGCAGAGGCCATGGGCCGCATGCGCCGTCTGCATTTTGTCGGTATTGGCGGCTCCGGCATGAACGGTATCGCACAGGTCATGCTCAATCTCGGATATGAGATCAGCGGTTCGGATCTGGCCGAAAATGCCGCCACCCGGCGTCTGCAGGAACAGGGTGCCGTGATCTACAAGGGACATGCCGAAGCGCAGGTGCAGGGAGTGGATGCGGTCATCATCTCCAGTGCGGTGACGGAAGAGAATCCCGAAGTCAGGGCTGCCCGGGCGGCGCGAATTCCGGTGGTACCCCGTGCGGAGATGCTGGCAGAGATCATGCGTTTCCGTTACGGCATAGCCATTGCCGGCACCCATGGCAAGACGACGACTACCAGTCTCGCGGCAACCCTGCTCATCGAAGTGGATCTGGATCCCACTTTTGTTATCGGTGGGCAGCTCAATGCTGCCGGCAGCTATGCGCGTCTGGGTACAGGGGAGATTCTCGTGGCTGAAGCTGACGAGAGTGATGCCTCGTTCCTCTATCTGTTGCCCATGATGGCTGTGGTCACCAACGTGGACCGGGATCACATGGGCACCTATGGCGGTGAGTTCAGCCGGCTGCAGGATGCTTTCGTGGAATTCCTGCACCACCTGCCATTTTATGGGCTGGCTATCCTCTGCATCGATGACGAAGAGATACGCAAGCTGTTGCCCAGGGTCACCCGGCAGGTGCTGACTTACGGCACGCGTGAAGAAGCCGACCTGCGGGCGCTGGATATCTGTTACCAGGGCCAAAGCAGTCATTTCAGAGTGAAGATGAAAGGCCGCCCCGATTTCGAGGTCAGTCTCAATCTGCCAGGCAAGCACAATGTACTCAACGCCCTGGCGGCTATTGGTGTCGCCTTGGAAATGGGTGTGGACAGCGGCAGTATCCGCAGGGCGCTGTCGGGTTTTGCCGGTATCGGCCGCCGTTTCCAGGTGTATGAACACTGTGATTTCGGCAGCGGTTCTTTCATGCTGGTGGATGACTACGGGCACCATCCCCGCGAAGTGGCGGCGACCATCGAGGCGGTGCGGGAAGGCTGGCCCGGGCGGCGCATGGTGCTGGTCTTCCAGCCCCACCGCTATACGCGCACCCGGGATGCGTTCGAGGATTTTGTAGAGGTGCTGTCCGGTGCCGATCTGCTGGTGCTCACCGAAATTTATCCGGCGGGTGAAAAACCCCTGGCTGATGCTGACGGGCGGGCGCTGAGCCGGGCAATTCGCGCCCGGGGGCAGACGGATCCGGTGTTTGTGAGTGAGCTCAATGATCTGCCGGATGTACTGAAAGGGGTGATACATAACGGCGACATCGTGCTGATGATGGGTGCCGGTGATATTGGTCAAATGGCAGCAAGGCTGTCGGGGGAGTGGTGCAAATGAAACAACGGGGCATGATCAGGTATTTGCACATGGGATGTGGTGAATCGCTGGCGGCACGTCAGCTTGGAAACATGAATTTGGAAGACGACACCGTTATCAGGCGGATGAAATCCGCCAACACGGCTGTGGTCGAGGAAAGAAGGAGGAAGCGTCATGAGGAGCAGCGTTGAAATAGCGTCTCATCATACGATGTTGCTTTTTGATGAAATGATGGCAAAGCACACCACCTGGCGGGTGGGTGGCCCGGCGCGTTACTACTTCCAGCCATCGGATGTGGCTGACCTGTCGGACTTTCTGAAATCCCTGCCGGCTACGGAGCAGATTTTATGGCTGGGATTGGGCAGTAACCTGCTGGTGCGTGATGGCGGCTTTCCGGGAACGGTGATCGCCACCCAGGGGCGTCTGGACGAGATCGAATCCATCCAGGGCAACCGGTTGCGGGTGGGCGCGGGTGCGCCCAGTGCACTGGTGGCCCGACATGCGGCGCGGGCGGGATTGTGCGGAGCCGCTTTCCTTTCCGGTATTCCCGGAACCATGGGGGGCGCCCTGGCCATGAATGCCGGCGCCTTTGGCGGGGAAACCTGGCAGCGGGTGATCAACGTGCAGACCATCGACCGTCAGGGCGTGGTGCATCGTCGTACCCCGCTGGAATACAAAGTGGCCTACCGCGAGGTTACGCTTCCCCGGGAAGAATGGTTTGTGGGCTGTGAACTGCAGCTGGAACCGGGTGACGTGGAGGCTGAACGCAGGGAAGTGCAGCGTCTGCTCAGGCAGCGCAATGCTACGCAGCCCGTGGGGCTACCCAGTGCCGGTTCGACGTTCAGAAATCCTCCCGGTGATCATGCTGCCCGCCTTATCGAGGCGGCGGGACTCAAGGGTTTTCAGCTGGGCGGTGCCCGGGTATCTGAAAAACATGCCAATTTCATCATCAATGCCGGTTCGGCTTCGGCCTCGGATATCGAAGCCCTGATCCTGCATGTACAGCAAATCGTTGCGCAGAAATCGGGTGTACAGCTCCAGACCGAAGTGCATATCGTGGGTGAGCCTGCATGACCGTACGTCCACAGGATTTTAGCAGGGTCGCGGTGCTCATGGGCGGTTGGTCCGCGGAGCGGGAAGTGTCCCTGGTCAGCGGAGCTGCCGTATTGGCCGGGCTGCGGGAGCGGGGCGTGGACGCCCACGCCATCGACGTGGGTCGGGACATCTGTGAAGTCCTCAAGAGCGGGAATTTCGACCGGGCCTTCATCGTGCTTCACGGCCGTGGCGGTGAAGATGGCGTCATTCAGGGTGTGCTGGAAACTCTGGAGCTGCCCTATACCGGTACCGGTGTGCTGGGCTCGGCGTTGGCCATGGACAAGGCCCGCAGCAAGCGGCTGTGGTCCGGCATGGGCCTGCCGACACCGGAATATATTCTCATCCGTGGTGAAGAGGATCTGGACACTGCCGGCGCGCTTGGTTTTCCGCTTATGGTCAAGCCGGTGCATGAAGGATCCAGTATCGGCATCAGCAAGGTCGAGGATGCCACGGCACTGCAGCGTGGCTGGGTGATGGCGAGACAGTTTGACCAGGAGGTACTGGCAGAGCGCTGGATCGACGGCAAAGAGTATACGGTGACTGTCCTGGACGGTGAGGCCCTGCCGGTGATACGGCTGGAAACACCCCATGACATCTATGACTATGCCGCGAAATATGAGGTGGATACAACGGGTTATTTCATTCCCAGTGGATTGTCCGAAGCAGCGGAGGCGGGCATGCAGGAACTTGCGCTGCGGGCGTTTCGCGCTGTCGGCGCTTCCGGCTGGGGACGGGTGGATATCATGGTGGATGATCAGGGACAGCCCTGGCTGGTGGAAGTCAATACCGTGCCGGGTATGACGGGCCACAGCCTGGTGCCCATGGCCGCCGCTGCTGCTGGCATGGATTTTCCGGCGCTGGTATGGCGCATCCTTTCCGCCACACTGGAGAAGAAACAGTGAAAGGCAGGAAAAGCAGCTTCTCCCGGCACTGGCGCCTGTGGGCGCTGACGGGGTTTGCATTGTTGAGCAGTGCGGGTATCTATGCGCTGGCGGGGTATCTGATGAACCCTCAGACCCTGCCCATACGCAATATCCAGATCAAGAACGAGTTTCGTAATCTGGACAAGGTGAGTCTGCAGCAGGCCTTGCTCAAGGCGATTGACGGCGGCTTTTTCAGCGTCGATCTGAACCGCCTGCGCGATGCTGCGCTGAGTACTGCCTGGGTTGCCGAAGCCAAAGTGACCCGGGTCTGGCCCGACAGACTGGTGGTTGAGGTGGTGGAACAGACGCCTATCGCCCGTTGGGGGAAGGATGCACTGCTCAACGACCGGGGTGAGGTGTTCCACCCGCGCAAGGGCGTGAGCAAGTCCTTGCCATTGCAATTCAACGGTGATGAAGACAAGGCGCCCATGATGCTGGATTTTTTTGTCAGGGAACAGAGAGCGTTCCGCGGGATTGGCAAGTCCATTCGTGAGGTGGATCTGGACAAGCGCGGGGAATGGCGCCTCAAACTGACAGATGGAACGGATATCGTGGTGGGAAAGGAACAGATGGACAAAAGGATACAGCGTTTGCTGGGGGTCTATTCTGCGCTGGAGCAGTCTGAAAAGAAGCCCCGGCGTGTGGATTTGCGCTATGAGCAGGGTTTCGCCGTAAGCTGGCGGTCAGAGGAAAAAGGCTGATGAGAAAGTCGGGCAAGAACATTATCGTGGGTCTGGATATCGGCACGTCCAAGGTGGTCGCCATCGTCGGTGAAGTCACTGCGGACAATGAAATCGAGATTATCGGTATTGGCAGCAACCCCTCCCATGGTCTGAAGAAGGGCGTGGTGGTCAATATCGAATCCACAGTGCAGTCCATTCAGCGCGCCGTGGAAGAGGCGGAGCTCATGTCCGGGGTGGAAATCGAGTCGGTGTACGCCGGCATCGCAGGCAGTCATGTTTCCAGCCTCAATTCCCACGGTATCGTGGGCATCAATGACGGCGAGGTCACGGCCGGTGATGTGGAACGCGTCATCGATGCGGCCCGGGCAGTGCCTATTCCGGCGGACCAGCGCATCCTGCATATCCTTCCCCAGGAATTCATTATCGACAATCAGGAAGGTATCTATGAACCCGTGGGCATGTGCGGTGTGCGCCTGGAAGCGCAGGTACACATGGTCACGGGCGCTGTCAGCGCGGCCCAGAACATCATCAAATGCGTGCGCCGCTGTGGCCTGGACGTACAGGACCTGATTCTGGAGCAGATCGCTTCCAGTCACTCGGTGCTGGATGAGGAAGAAAAGGAACTGGGTGTGTGTCTGGTGGATATAGGTGGCGGCACCACGGATATTGCGGTGTTCACAGGCGTTTCCATCCGCCATACGGCGGTGATTCCCATCGCAGGTGACCAGGTGACCAATGATATCGCCGTGGCCCTGCGCACGCCTACCCATCACGCCGAAGAGATCAAGCTGAAGTATGCCTGTGCCTTGAGCAAGCTGCCTTCGGCAGACGAAACCATTGAAGTGCCGAGTATCGGTGACCGTTCGCCGCGTCGCATGTCCAGGCAAACGCTGGCCGAGGTGGTGGAGCCCCGTTATGAAGAGCTTTTGGGGCTGGTGCATGAAGAATTGCGCCGCTCAGGGTTCGAGCATCTGGTGGCTGGCGGCATCGTACTTACCGGCGGCAGTTCGAAAATGGAAGGGCTGGTGGACCTGGCCGAAGAGGTCTTCCACATGCCGGTCCGGCTGGGCATTCCCCAGTATGTGGCCGGACTGGTGGATGTGGTACGCAACCCCATCCATGCGACAGGCGTGGGTTTGCTGCTGTTCGGGCAGCAAAACAGTTCAATCAATGTGCCCCATGAGAACAAGGGTACGTTGCGGGCAACCTGGGAACGGATGAAAAGCTGGTTCCAGGGGAATTTTTAATGAGACTAGAGTTTAGAGTTTCAGAGGAGAAAAACCACTAAAAATCTCAAAAAATAGTTGACATAGCAAGG
>NZ_JBHNMF010000028.1:0-17003 GCF_048562965.1 Thiolapillus sp.
GAAATTGTAGGCGTAGCTGATGATGGTGATTTCACCGACATTGTGCAGCAGGCCGGCCAGCTCGGCTTCACCCGGATCTTCCAGGTTCAGGTCCTCAGCCAGGCGTTTGGCAACAGCGGCAACGCATATGCTGCGTTCCCAGGCGTGGGAAAAGGCTTCCTGCAGAATCAGCGCCCGGGGATCGCGCGATTCCCTGAAAAGGTTCATGAAGGCGAGCTTACGTGTTTTCTTTGGACCGATCTGTGAAGTGGCGGAAATGATGTTGGGAACGGCTCCGCCAGGACGGTGCTGGAACTGGGCCATCTTGAGCAGCTTGAGGGACAGTACAGGGTCGAGCATGACCCATTTGCCGATGGAGGCGGCAGTCCCGGAGGTTTCCATGATCTGACGGCTCACGCTCAGGGAAACAGGGTGCCAGGAGAGGATCATCAGCTTGTGCTTCTGCAGATCCTCATAGATATGGGCGACCATCTGGGCCGAGAAATCGGCGTTCTCCTCGCTGGTCTCCTCCACCAGATAGTGGGAGGAAATCATTTCCGAGGCATCGTCCGGGTCGGTCAGCTCTTCCAGCAGCGCATTGCTGATTTTTACATAGCTCACCGGGGTAAGGGCAGAAACGCGATAGCGGCTGGGTCGCAGGCGTGACAGGGGTGAACTGGCAGCGGCATCCGTGTGCTTGATAACGCGCTGACGCCCGTCTGCAGCCTCCATGAGCACATTGCCCTTGATCAGAAACAGGCTGAATTCTTCCGTATCACCCAGATCCATCAGTACGCTGCGCTTTTTTGCATGCAGCCATTCCGCCTGGTCGACAATCTCCAGCAGCTTGTCATAAGACAGGTCTGAAAGGGGATTGAACCTGCGCAGTTCTTCGACGGATTTTTCAGTTGTGCTCATCTGCGTCTTTTCTCCATTATTACCATTATAGGCGCAAATGACGCCGGGGAAATGATGGGGAGCAAGTTCAGCAGCCGCATTTTGCCGGGCCGGCTTCGTTCAGACGCAGACTGCCGGTAATCTGCCCCACTTCAGCCAGTTTTTTGCGTTCGAGGTAGTCCAGTATGCCGGCGTTGATCCTGGTGCAGATCAGCGGGTCGTAGAACAGGGTGGTGCCCACACCAACTGCACTGGCGCCAGCGATGAGAAATTCCAGCGCATCCTCGGCGGTGGTGACGCCCCCCTGGCCGATAATGGGAATGCTGTGCTCCCTGGCCACCTGATATACCTGATGCACCTTGAGCAGGGCCACGGGCTTGATGGCAGGGCCGGACAGTCCCCCCTGGTTGTTGCCGATGACCGGCGAGCGGCTTTCGATATCGATAGCCATGCCCATGAGTGTGTTGATCACCGCCAGTGCATCCGTGCCTGCATCGATACAGCGGCTGGCATTGTAGGCGATGTCGGTCTGGTTGGGTGAGAGCTTTGTGATGAGCGGTTTGTCGGTGACCTTGCGGCAGACTTCCACCACCCGGGCGGACATGTCCGGGTCGTTACCGAAAGCCACACCGCCTTCTTTCACATTGGGGCATGAGATGTTGATCTCGATGGCATCGATGGGAGAGTCGTCAAACTTGCGGGTGATTTCTTCGTATTCCTCCAGTGTGGAGCCGGAGACATTGGCGATGAAGCGGGTTTCCCCGAAGTCCAGCTGGGGCAGGATGCGGGAAATGACCTCATCGACGCCGGGATTCTGCAGCCCGATGGCATTGAGCATGCCGCCGGGGGTTTCATAGACCCGGTGGGGTGCATTGCCGGGACGTGCCGTGCCGGTGGTGCCTTTCAGGCAAACAGCGCCGGCATCACGATTGGAGAATCCTTCCACACGGGTGTATTCTTCGCCGAAACCCACACAACCGGATAGCAGCACCAGCGGTGTGTGAAACTTCAGTCCACAAAAATCCACGGCAAGCCGGGGGTCGCTCATAGTCAGGCTCCAGGGGGGCAGATAGTGTTCAATCTTGTATTGTATCAGCCAGAGATACCCCCAAACACGGGAAATATCATCCGGCTGTGCGCAAATACCGGCTGCAGTCTGCACCTGATAAAGCCCCTGGGATTTGAGCTGGATCATTCACGCCTGAAGCGGGCTGGCCTGGATTATCACGAATTCGTGGGGGTGGTGCTGCATGATTCCTTTGCGGATATGCTCGAAAGCCTGGATCATCCGCGCGTATGGGCCTTCAGCACCAAAGGTGGCCCATCACATGCCAGTGTCGCCTATGAGCCCGGTGACGTGCTGCTGTTCGGTCCGGAAACCCGGGGGCTGCCTGCAGATATTCTGGGTGGTTTACCGATAGGTCACTGTCTGCGGGTTCCCATGCTCCCGGAACAACGCAGCCTGAACCTGTCCAATGCTGCCTCGATCGTGGTGTACGAGGCCTGGCGTCAGCAGGGTTTTGCGGGGGCGGAATAGCAGATGCATATAGCTGTCGCGATACTGGTGCGGGCGCCTCAGTTTCCAGATCTGGATGACTGTTCGGTCAGTCCTGTTCGGGTTTCTGTTCGCGGCTCAGCAGGGCTTTTACCGCTGCAGCAGGATCCAGGCCCTTGTAGATGATGCGATAGACATGCTCGGTAATGGGCATTTCCACGCCAACATCCTGCGCCTTGATATGGAAATCCCTGGCTGCCGCCAGACCCTCCACCTCCTGTCCGATACGTTTTCTGGCTTCCTCGACGCCATGTCCGTCTGCCAGCGCCAGCCCCATGCGGCGGTTGCGTGACTGGTCGTCGGTGCAGGTCAGCACCAGGTCACCCAGGCCAGCCAGTCCCATGAAGGTGTCATGCTGGCCACCCAGCGCCAGCCCCAGGCGGGTGATCTCCGCCAGGCCGCGGGTGATCAGTGCGGCGCGGGCGTTGGCGCCAAAACCCTGGCCGTCGGACATGCCGGCGGCGATGGCCATGACATTCTTGGCAGCACCGCCCACCTGCACGCCGATGATGTCGCTGGAGGTGTAGGCGCGGAAGGTGTCGCTGTGCAGGTAGTCCGCCAGCCGTGTGGCATGGGCAGTGCTGCTGGAGGCGACGGTGATGGCTGTGGGCAGGCCACGGGCGACCTCCATGGCAAAGGTCGGCCCGGAGAGTACGGCGATATCCGCGTCCGGAAAGGTTTCCCGGGCTACCTCGCTCATGAGGCGCCGCTGTGCAGGCTCCAGACCCTTGGTCGCCCAGCTCAGGGATTTCAGTCCGGGGTTCAGCTTCCTGATCTGCTGCAGTACAGTGGCAAAGGCATGGCTGGGCACGACCACCAGGATTTCATCGGCGCCGTTCAGGCATTCTGCAAGATCCGAGCTCGGTGACAGCAGCTCGGGAAAAGGGACGCCGGGCAGGAAATGCCTGTTTTCACGGTCTTGCCTCAGGGCGGCGATATCCTCTTCCAGGTGTCCCCACAGGCTGACCCTGTGGCCATTTCCGGCCAGCAGAATGCCGAGGGCCGTCCCCCAGGAACCGGCACCCAGCACCGCGATCTTTGATCCGGAATCCGTCATGGATGTTGCTCAGTGTTCCGCCGGCGCCGCTTCCTGCTTCTGCTGCTGGATCTGCTGCGCATACAGTGCTTCGAAATTCACAGGAGCCAGGAGGAACTGGGGGAAACTGCCGCGTGTGATCAGGTCGGACAGCACCTCTCTCACATAGGGAAAGAGCACGTTGGGACAATAGACGCCCAGCATGGGGCCCATTTCCTCTTCCGGAATGCCGCGTGCCAGGAAGATACCGGCCTGGGTGGCTTCTGCCAGGTAGGCCGTCTTGTCTTCGATCTTGGCAGTGATGGTAACGGTGAGGGAGACCTCAATGTTGCCTTCACCGAGATCCTTGACCGTGTTGTTCAGATTGACATTGATCTCCGGTTTCCACTCCTTCATGAAAATTTCGGGAGAATTGGGTGTCTCGAAGGAAATGTCTTTGGTGTAGATGCGCTGAATGGAAAACTGGCGCTGAACTTCTTCTGTCATGAGTGTGTTCCTGAATTGAGAGATAAAAATTATCGGCGTTTGACGGGCAGCCCGGCACTTTCCCAGGCCATCATGCCGCCGCGGAGATTGTGTACCTCCCCGAAACCGGCTTTCATGAGGGTCTTGCAGGCCATACCGGAACGGGAGCCGGAGCGGCACGCAACGATGACGGGCTTGTCTTTGTACTTTTCGAGCTGTTGCAGCTGCTTGGCCAGGCCGTTCAGCGGTATGTTGGCCGCATTGACGATATGGCCCTTGTTGAATTCGGCGATTGAGCGTACATCGACGACTACCGCGTCATCGTGATTGATGAGGGCGGTGCTTTGCAGTGCATCGACCGCTGTCTTGTTGACAGGGTCGAAAAAGATGTTCCAGATCAGCGCTCCTGACAGTGCCAGAAAAGTGATGACCAGGAGCAGATGATTGGTGATGAATTCTGCCAGTTGGTCCATACGAATTCCGTATCTCGTGGAAAAAAGAGCGTAATTATAGCGCAACTTTCCCCGCGAGGCGGGTTTCGATGGAGTTGCCAGGATTCGGAGGCTGCCCCTACTGGGCGTGGGTGCAGAATACCTGGCGCATCATGTCGATGAGCTGCAGAGTGCGGGCGTCGGCAACCCGGTAGAAGACTCTGTTGGCGTCCTTGCGGGCATCCAGAATGCCTTTGTCGCGTAAAATGGCCAGGTGCTGTGAGATATTGCTTTGCGAAGAGCCGACCTTGGCGACGATGTCATGCACGCTGACTTCATCTTCCCCCAGGGTGCAGAGAATCTTCAGCCGCAGGGGATGGGACATGGCTTTCAGGGCGCGGGAGGCACGTTCGATATCACCATCATCCTGCATCAGCGCCATGCTTTCGCCGAATTCCTGAATCTTGTTTTTTCGTGAGGAAACCAAAGTCTTCACAAACCACCTCTCCAGTTTACTGGGAAACCTCCAGACCGGGACCGGGGATACGCGGCTCGATGCAGAGGCTTCCTTTGGTTACATGAGTTCTTAATAACACACTAATAGAATAATACACTGTTTTACTGTGGGAACTGCAAGGGAAATCTCGGTTTCGGGCATTATTCCCCCTTATCCCGTGGATATGCAGAACGAGTCGTGCAACAAATTCTGGTAAAATGGCAGGTTCTTTAGGAAATCGCTGATTAAATGATTAAATCTGAGCGAAGCAGATTGCACCCGGCGCATTCGAGAACAAGGTGAAGTTCTTGCCAATAGCATGCTATTGGCAAGAACTTCAACGCAGTTATCGGATGCGCCGGGTGCAAGATGCGAGTTCATGATTTATTCAGCGGTTCCTTAGCCTGCAAATACCTGTCAGTGAGTCACTGGAAATGAAAGACACCCCCCGTCCTGTAGTACTGATCATCCTTGATGGCTGGGGATTGCGCGAGGAAGCGGAAAACAACGCCATTGCCGCGGCCCGTACGCCGGTATGGGACCGCCTATGGAACGAGGGGGCGCACACTGCGCTGGAAACCTCGGGTTCGGCGGTCGGTCTGCCCAGCGGGCAGATGGGCAATTCCGAGGTCGGACACCTGAATCTGGGCAGCGGCCGGGTCGTGTATCAGGAATTCACCCGCGTCAGCCGCTCCATCCGTACCGGTTCGTTCTTCAGCAATGCAACGCTGACCGGCGCCGTGGATATCGCCGTGGACAATGACGCAGCCGTACATATCCTGGGACTGCTTTCTCCCGGCGGTGTGCATTCCCATGAAGAACACATCCATGCCATGGTCAAACTGGCTGTGGATCGTGGCGCCAAAAAGGTGTTCGTGCATGCCTTTCTTGACGGGCGTGACATGCCGCCGAAAAGCGCCATGCCTTCATTGCAGGCCATGGACAAGGTGTTTGGGGAACTGGGTGCCGGTCGCATCGCCAGCATCATCGGGCGCTATTTCGCCATGGACAGGGACCATCGCTGGGAGCGTATCCAGAAAGCCTATGATCTGATCACCCTGGGCAAGGCAGCCTACACGGCGACCACCGCCGAAGAAGGGCTGGAAATGGCCTATGCGCGGGGCGAGACTGATGAGTTCGTGGATGCCACGGCCATTGTGCCGGAAGGTGGAGAGAAGGTCACCGTGAGAGACGGTGACGTGATCATCAACATGAACTACCGTTCCGACCGTGCCAGGCAGATCACCCGTGCTTTCATCGAAAAGGATTTCGATGCCTTTCACCGGGAAGTGGTGCCCGACCTGGGTACTTTCGTCAGCCTCACGGAATACAACAAGGAATGGGATACCCCTGTCGCCTTTCCTGCAGAGCGGCTGGAGAATGTTTTCGGCGAATACATCTCCAAACTGGGTCTGCACCAGCTGCGCCTCGCGGAGACGGAGAAATACGCCCATGTAACCTTTTTCTTCAACGGCGGACAGGAGCAGCCGTTCGAGGGAGAAGACCGCATACTCGTGCCTTCTCCGGATGTGGCGACGTACGATCTCAAGCCGGAAATGAGCGCACCGGAAGTGACCGATCACCTGGTGCAGGCCATCGAAGAGGGCAAGTATGACGCCATCATCGTCAACTATGCCAATGGCGACATGGTGGGGCATACGGGCAAATTCGATGCTGCCGTGCAGGCGGTGGAAACGCTGGATCACTGTCTGGGGCGGGTGACGCGCGCCATTCACAAGGTCGGTGGCGCGATGCTGGTGACGGCAGACCACGGCAATTGTGAAAAAATGCTGGATGAGGAAACCGGGCAGCCCTATACCGCCCACACGACCACGCCGGTGCCTCTGGTGTATGTGGGCGACCGCCATGCCCGCCTCATCGATGGTGGCGCCCTTTGTGATGTGGCGCCCACGCTGCTCAAGATCATGGGGCTGCCACAGCCGGCGGAAATGACAGGCCATCCCCTGATACAGTTCGAAGACGAAGAACAGGAGCCCGAAACCAACTGATGCGGCTTGCGCAGCTCATCCTTTGTGGTTTGCTGGCAGTCGCAGGCTCATTTTCGCAGGCGCAGGAAAGCGGCAAGGACGAGCAGCAGCGTACCGAAGAAAAGCGTGAGCAGCTGCGGCAGAGCATCGCCCGCCTGCAGGACAGCATCCGCAAGACTCAAAAAGAAAAGGACAGTCTCAGTGCGGAACTGGCGGATTCGGAGCGCGAGATCGGGGCTATCATTGCCCATCTGAACAGGCTGCAGCAAAAACAGCAGTCCTTGGGCCGCAAGCTCGCCGGTCTCAGGCGCCGTCAGGGCGACCTGCAGCAGCATCTCGAAACCAGCCGCCGCAAGCTTGCACTGTTGCTGCGTTCCGCCTACATGACCGGACGTGAGGAGCGGCTCAAACTGTTCCTCAATCAGCAGGATCCTGCCGCCCTGAGCCGTCTGCTCGCCTACCACGACTACATCAGCCGGGCGCGGACGAAGCAGTTGCAGCTGTTGAGTCAGGACTTGGAAAGTCTGCGCAGCCTCACCCGGCAGATCGGGGAAGAACAGTCCCGGCTCGACCGTTTGCACGCGCAGCAGCAGACCCGCAAGGAACAGCTGGTAGAACACCAGCAACAGCGAAAATCTTTGCTGAAGCAGGTCGACGCCCGCCTGCAGCAGCAGGGTGAAAAGCTGGCGCGCTGGCAGGAAGACGAGCGTCGCCTGGCGGGTTTGCTCAAGGATCTGCAGAATGCCCTGCATTCCCTGGAGCTGCCGGAACAAAAGGGTTTCCGGGAGAGCAGGGGACAACTCAGCTGGCCAGTGAGAGGGCGGCTGCGTAAGACCTTTGGCGCCCAGAAAATCGGTAACTTGCGCTGGGACGGGGTTATAATCAGTGCCAAAGAAGGCGCCGAGGTGCGTACCATTCATGCAGGGCGGGTGGCCTGGGCCGACTGGCTGCGTGGTTATGGGCTGCTCATCATCGTGGAGCATGGTGACGGTTTCATGAGTCTGTACGGAAACAATCAGAGCCTGTTCAAGGAAACGGGAGACTGGGTGGAAGCCGGTGAGATCATCGCCCAGGCCGGTGTGGGTGAAGGTCATGCGAAGTCCGGTGTTTATTTCGGCATACGTTACCAGGGCAAGGCGCTCAATCCCGTACGCTGGTGCAAAAGGCGCGCCAGGCGCTAGCGGCCGGTTACCCGGGTTCATTTACGGTTACATACAGAGACACTGACATGAGCAAGTGGACAAACAGATTTATCCTATGGGGCTGTCTTGCGCTGCTCCCGTTTTCCGCCTCTTTCGCCAGGGAAACGCCGGCGGAAGACAAGGGGCTGCCCCTGAAAGAGCTGAGAATCTTTGCAGAAGTATTCGGGCGGGTACAGCAGGATTACGTGGAGCCGGTCACCGACCGGGAACTGCTGGATCATGCCATTCGCGGCATGCTGGAAGGGCTGGATCCCCATTCCGCCTATCTGGACGAGGAGCATTTCAAGGAACTGCAGGAAGGAACCAGCGGTGAGTTTGGCGGCCTTGGCATTGAAGTAGGCGTGGAAGACGGCTTCATCAAGGTGATTTCTCCCATCGATGATACGCCTGCGCAAAAGGCGGGCATTCAGGCAGGCGACCTGATCATCCGGCTGAACGGCAAGCCGGCCAAGGGGATGAGCCTCAGTGAAGCGGTGAAGATCATGCGCGGCAAGCCGGGCACCAGTATCAAGCTCACCGTACAACGCAGTGGCGAACACAAACCCCTGGAATTCGATATCACACGTGCGGTGATCAAGCAGGCCAGCGTGAAATCCCGGATGCTGGAGCCCGGTTTCGCCTACGTGCGTCTGGCCCAGTTCCAGGCGCCCACTGCGGACGATATGCTGCGTGCCATCCGTGCTTTGCAAAAGAAATCCGGCGGTTCTCTCAAGGGGCTGGTGCTGGATCTGCGCAACAATCCCGGGGGCGTGCTCCAGGGCGCAGTAGCGGTGAGCGACGCTTTCCTGGAAAAAGGCCTGATCGTCTACACGCAAGGGCGGGGAGAAGGCTCGGCGCTGAAGTTCAATGCCCGCCCCGGTGATGTGCTCAACGGCGCCCCCCTGGTGGTGCTGGTCAACGAAGGTTCGGCATCGGCTTCAGAAATCGTTGCCGGTGCGCTGCAGGATCACAAGCGGGCTGTGATCATGGGACGGACCACCTTCGGCAAGGGCTCGGTGCAGACCATCGTGCCCATCAGCAGCAAGATCGCTATCAAACTGACGACAGCTAGGTACTACACACCCAGCGGCCGCTCCATACAGGCTGAAGGCATTCAGCCGGATATCGAGCTGAGCAAGGTAAAGCTCAAGGAGCTGAAAAAGAGCCTGCTGCAGGTCAAGGAAGCGGATCTGGCTGATCATCTGGCCAATCCGGACAAGAAAAAGCAGAAAAAGAAGAATGGCAGGCAGGGCAATGGCGGCAAGAAACTGCTGGAGGAAGATTACGAGCTGAATGAGGCCCTGAATCTTCTCAAAGGTATTTCCATTTTCAGCAAAAGATAGAACAGGTTCCGTTTTTTCACCAAATCAGACAGTAAACTGACTTTTAGAGGGTAGGCTATGGCGCATGTACTGGTGCCTTTGGCGCAGGGCTGTGAAGAACTGGAGGCGGTAAGCATCATCGATCTGCTGCGGCGGGCCGGTGTGGAAGTCGTTACCGCCGGTCTGGCGGATGGCCCGGTGACCTGCAGCCGTGGTGTGGTCATCGTGCCTGATGCCACGCTGGATGATGTGCTTGACGGCGATTTCGACATGATCGTGCTGCCTGGCGGATTGCCCGGTGCCGACCATCTGGACGCGGATGCACGCATACAGCGCCTCCTGAAACAGATGGCACAGCAGGGAAAGTACACGGCGGCTATCTGTGCGGCGCCCAAGGTGCTGGCAAGCGCGGGTTTGTTGCAGGGCAGGCAGGCGACTTCTTATCCGGGCGTTATCGATGCCATGGGACTGGCGGATACACGTTATGTGGACCAGCCTGTCGTAACGGATGGCAAGGTCATCACTTCACGCGGGCCGGGCACGGCCATGGATTTTGCCCTGGAATTGATCGAAAAACTGGTGGGTGCGGAGCAGCGACAGACCGTGGAGGCGTCACTGGTGCGCCCGGACTGACACAAACGACAGGGGTGGCAAGGTGAGGAGACGGGGGAACATCTGGGTATGGCTGATCGGGATGCCCATCATTTTCTGGGCGATCGCCCATTGGGGCTTCTACTATTACGTAAAGACCAAACTGGATGAGGCCGTTCTACAGGCCGCGCCCCAGGCAGATATCAGGTACTCGGAACTCGAGACCAGTCTCAGCGGGAAAATAACCGTACGTGGCATTCATATCGTTCCTGTGGGAACGGGCCAGGGTATTTCCATTCAGTCCGTGCATGTCCAGGGGCCGGATGCACTGTCGTATCTCATGCGGCATATTCCCCAGCTTGGCGACAGCGGCCCGCCCGACAAGATCAATGTCGTGGTGAAAGGTGTTGAAGTCGATATCTCGGGCAACCGTGCCGGCAAGCTGGATCGCTTCAGTGAGAGCGCCGGCTACAGGAAGGTCGATGGCAAACCCCGGGATATCTGTGAAGTGGGCAGTGGCGCCTCCTTCACCCAGTTGCAGGAGCTCGGTTTCGACAGGCTCCAGGGTGAAATGAAAATGGGCTATCAGTATTTCCCCGGTTCCAGGAAGCTGTACATGGATTTCGACATGGATGTAAAGGGTATGCAGCAGCTTTCTCTCTCCATGACCCTCGACAATGTACCGGCGCTGGACCCGCAAAAAATGCTGGGTGTCCTGCTGAGTAATTTGAAACTTGAGTATGTCTATTCTTCCCGGTTCGGCCAGAAAGTCGTGGAATACTGCGCGCAGAAACGCGGTGTGACGCCGGATGATTTCAAGCTGCTCATGGCCGATGACACTTTACGGCAGCTTGAGAAAAACGGCCTGGTGCTGGGTTTTGGTCTGAAGCATGCACTCAAGAGCTTCCTGAACAACTGGGGGACACTGCTGGTGGAGCTCAGTCCGCCTCGTCCGGTAGGGTTTTTCGAACTGGCGCAACTGCCCAAGGATCAGGTCGCCGAAAAGCTGGGGCTGCAACTGGCGGTCAACGACGCGCTGGTCACCGATCTGAGCTTCCGGATTCTGGAGGGTATGTCCCTGATACGGCGCAACAATGTGGCAGACAGGAAAACCAGGAAACTGCCGCCGAAGGTCGAATATGTCTGGGAATACCGCAAGGTGCCAGTGGGACAGTTGTCCGCTTATCTCGACCACCTGGTCGTCATCAGGGATCGAGACGGTGTCGTCCACAAGGGCATACTCAGTGAGGTTTCCAACGGCCGGATTTCCATTCTCAAGCGCATCAGCGGTGGGAAGTTTACCGCGCATTTGGTGCGAAGCAATGTGGTTTCAGCCCAGGCCCGGGTGCGGGTGAAGGTGGAACAGCCGAAATCAGCGCCGCCGCAGACTGTTCCCGAGAAGGCCGATGCCGGCAATGCCCAGGCCGCCGCTGAACAGGGGCAGCAGGCCGGCGGATAACAGGGGTGTGCCCAGGCTGGCGAGCAGGGCGGCACTGATCAGAAGGGCGCCTCCCGCAATGCTTTGCCGGGTGCGGCTTTGTCCGGCGTTCATTTCCCGGCGCAGGGCGCTCAGTTCTTCCGAATGCCAGTTCAGGCGCAGCTTACCTTCCTCAGCGTTCTTCAGCACCCGGTAGGCGAGGCGTGGAATCTCCGGCAGTTGCTCAGACATCTGCGGCAGTGATTCCCTGACGCGGCGCACGAAAGCCTTGGGACCCACTTGCTGGGACAGCCATTTTTCCATGAAAGGCTTGGCCGTGGCCCACAGATCTAGCTCGGGATAGAGCATGCGCCCCAGTCCCTCGATGTTCAGCAGGGTCTTCTGCAGCAGCACCAGCTGGGGCTGTACCTCCATATCGAATCGCCGCGCCGTCTGGAACAGGCGCAGCAGGAAATGGCCGAAGGAGATGTCCGCCAGGGGCTTTTCCCAGATGGGTTCGGAGACCGTGCGGATGGCGGCCTCGAATTCCTCTACCCGGGTGCCTTCGGGCACCCAGCCAGATTCCACGTGCAGTTCCGCCACCCGGCGGTAGTCCCGGTGGAAGAAGGCCAGCAGGTTTTCCGCCAGGTAGCGCTGGTCCTCGGTGGTGAGCGTGCCCATGATGCCGAAGTCTACGCTGATGTAGCGGCCGCTGGGCTCGACAAAGATATTGCCCGGGTGCATGTCGGCATGGAAGAAATTGTCGCGGAATACCTGGGTGAAGAAGATCTCCACGCCGCGCTCGCCCAGCAGGGCCATGCTCACGCCCTGGGCCTTGAGTTCCTCTACTTCATCCACGGGAGTGCCATAGACCCGTTCCATCACCATGACATTGTTACGGCAGTAGTCCCAGTACACCCTGGGGATGTATAGCATCTCGCTGTTTTCGAAATTCCGCCGCAACTGGGAGGCGTTGGCCGCCTCGCGCATCAGATCCAGCTCGTCGAAAATGGTCTTTTCGTATTCTTCCACCACTTCCACGGGACGCAGGCGCCTGGCCTCCCGGGAATACTTCTGGGCCAGATGGGCCAGGGTGTACATGAGGTCGATATCCTTGCGGATAGCCTTTTCGATGCCAGGGCGCACCACCTTGACGATGACATCCTCGCCGCTGTGCAGGGTGGCCGCATGCACCTGGGCGATGGAGGCCGATGCCATGGGTTGGGTTTCGAAGCTGGCGAAGATATCCTCTACCTCCCCCCCCAGGGCTTTCTCCACGATGGCTCTGGACTGTTCGGCAGGGAAGGGAGGCACCTCGTCCTGCAGCTTGACCAGCTCTTCGGCAATCTCGTCGGGGAGCAGATCCCGGCGTGTGGAAAGGATCTGCCCGAACTTGATATAGATGGGGCCCAGGTCTTCCAGGGTGCGGCGGATGCGCACGCCATAGTTTGGCCTTTGCCCTTTCTGCAGCCAGTAGAAAGGGGAGAGGAAACGGAAGAAGCGGATGGGGCGGAACAAATGGGCGGCGAGAATGAACTCGTCCAGGCCGTGCTTGGCCAGCACCCAGGCGATGTGGACGACTCTGACGCCCTGGCGGAACGGAATCATCAGTCAGCCTGCTCGAGCTTTTTTTCCATCAGACGTATGCGTGCTTCCAGCCTGTCTGTATGCTCGCGCAATTCGTCCACCTGGTCGATGAAATCTGCCACTTCGAGAGGATGGGGTAACAGCCGTGCCTCTTCGGTGAGATATTCCCCGAGATCGGCTTCCAGGCGTGAGCCGGTGTTCCTGGCCCAATGCGCCGCCTTGCGGACGGTGTTGCCGATCTGATGGGCGAGTATGTCGCCGGTGAGCCTGGACAGCTGTTCTTCCCAGTCGATATCCAGTCCGCCCAGGGTGGAACCGAATTCATGAGCCAGGGCGGTATTGCCGCTGATACTGACGCGGCCGGCGAACAGTTGCTGGCTGCCCTGTTCCCTGTCACCACTGCGCAGCAGGTCCAGAGGGCTGCCGCTGAGCAGCGCATCCGGTTCGCCTTCGATACGGCTGAAAATCTGCAGACAGCCCTGCTGATCGGGGATGAAATAGAGGGTGATCTCCGGGCCGCGAAGATGAATGCCGATGACCTTGCCGTGGTGACGCGCCAGTTTCCCGCAGGCCACGGGATCGAGTTTCAGCAGTGTGTTGATGCTGCTTTCCAGAGACTCCAGTGCCAGATCACGGGTGGACATGAGCCGGATGCGCTACAGCTTGAAGCCGCGATGCACCGCCACAATACCGCCGGTGAGATTGTGATAGTCGCAGTTCTCGAAGCCGGCCTGCTCCATCATCTCGCGCAGGGTTTCCTGATCCGGGTGCATGCGGATGGATTCGGCCAGGTAGCGGTAGCTGTCTTCGTCCCGGGTCACCAGCTTGCCGATCTTGGGCAGCAGGCTGAAGGAATACAGGTCGTAGATTTTCTCCAGCGGCTTGATGACGGGCTTGGAGAACTCCAGCACCAGGGTGCGACCACCGGGCCTGAGCGCCTGGAACATGGCGTTCAGTGCTTTCTGCTTGTCAGTGACATTGCGCAGGCCAAAGCCAATGGTGATGCAGTCGAAACTGTTGTCGGGAAAGGGCAGCGCCTCGGCATTGATCTGGGCATAGGCAAGATTGCCGGCGTGGCCCCTGTCGGCCATGCGGTCCCTGCCCGTGATGAGCATGTTGGCGTTGATGTCGCTCATGACCACCAGGCCTTCCGGTCCCACCAGGCCGGCGAAGCGGTCGGCGAGGTCGCCGGTGCCGGAAGCCAGGTCCAGCACCCGCTGACCTGCGCGCACGCCGGACAGATCCACGGTAAAGCGCTTCCACAGACGATGCACGCCCATGGACATGAGGTCGTTCATCAGGTCGTAGCGTGACGCCACGGAATCGAAAACGCCGCGCACCAGATCCGCTTTTTCTTCCGTGGCCACCTTGCGGTAGCCGAAATGGGTTTCTTCGCTTTGTCTGCTCATGTTCCTGTCTTCGTTGGTTGGGCTTCAGCCCGACAACAACTCCCGGTTCAGCGCCTGTGTCGGGCTGAAGCCCGACCTACATGCAGACCAGCCGGTGGGGAATAGCGGTCTGCTGTTCAGGAAGCCGGGTCCTGGCGTGTGTATCCCACTTCCTTCAGTTCATCCAGATACTGCTGCCAGTACCGGTCGTAGTTCTTCCCCAGATTATACAGGGTTTCCCAGGAGTAGATGCCGGTGTTGTGCTCGTCATCGAAGTGCAGCACGATGGCATAGTTGCCCACGGGTTCGATCTGGTCGATATTCACCTTCTCGATACCGGTTGGTACCTTGCGCTGTCCGGGGCCGTGGCCCATGACTTCCGCAGAAGGGGAAAAAGCGCGCAGATATTCCGCAGGCAGCTTGAAGTTGGAGCCGTCGTCGAAACTGACTTCCAGCACCCGGGATACCCGGTGCAGGTTGAGTTCGGTTGGTGTGGGATGAGACATGGTAGTCATTCCTCGGTAATACAATTCAACTCGCGATTATGCCGCAAACCGGATGCTGCTATTGGTCACAGATATTCCGGTTTACAGGATGAATCGTGTCAGATCCTCGTTGTCGGCCAGTTCACCCAGGTGGTCATCCACATAGCCTGCGTCCACCTCGATGCTTTTTCCTTCCATGGCAGATGCCTCGAAGGAGATTTCCTCCAGCAGGCGCTCCATCACGGTGTGCAGGCGCCGGGCGCCGATGTTTTCGGTATGCTCGTTGACTTCCCAGGCGATCTGGGCGATGCGTCGGATGCCATCTTCGGTGAATGCCAGGTGCACGCCCTCGGTGGTCATCAGTGCCGTGTATTGCTCGGTGAGGGAGGCATCGGGTTCGGTGAGGATGCGCACGAAATCATCCGCGCTGAGTGCTGAGAGTTCGACACGGATGGGCAGGCGACCCTGCAGTTCAGGAATCAGGTCGGACGGCTTGGACAGGTGAAAAGCGCCGGAAGCGATGAACAGGATGTGGTCCGTCTTCACCATGCCGTGCTTGGTTGACACACTGCAGCCTTCCACCAGCGGCAGCAGGTCGCGCTGCACGCCTTCGCGGGAGACGTCGGCACCGCTGTGATCGGTGCGGCTGGTCACCTTGTCCAGTTCGTCCAGGAAGACGATACCCTGCTGCTCCACCATCTCGATGGCGCGCAGCTTGAGATCTTCGTGATTGATGCGCTTGCCGGCCTCCTCGTCGCGCAACAGCTTGATGGCGTCCTTGATGCGCAGCTTGCGCTTGCTGGTGCGCCCCGAGCCGATGTTCTGGAACATGTTCTGCAGCTGGCTGGTCATTTCCTCCATGCCTGGGGGCGCCATGATTTCCACGCCGATGGGATTGTCGCTCAGATCCACCTCGATTTCCTTGTCGTCCAGCGCGCCCTTGCGCAGTTTTTCGCGGAATTTCTCCCGGGTGCCGGATGCTGGTGCGGCTTCCGGGGCGGCATCTTCTTCCCAGCTGGTGGTGCGCGGTGGCGGCAACAGGATATCCAGCACCCTGCCTTCGGCAGCCAGGGCGGCGGCGTCCTGTACCTTGACCAGCTCCTGTTCCTTGACCATGTTCACCGCCGCGTCAGCAAGATCGCGGATGATGGAATCCACCTCGCGGCCCACGTAACCCACTTCCGTAAATTTGGTGGCTTCCACTTTCAGGAAAGGCGCATTGGCGAGGCGGGCCAGGCGGCGGGCAATCTCGGTCTTGCCCACGCCGGTGGGGCCGATCATGAGGATGTTCTTGGGCGTGATCTCGTTGCGCAGCTCCTCGTCCACCCGGGTGCGCCGCCAGCGGTTGCGCAGGGCGATGGCCACGGCGCGCTTTGCCTGGTCCTGACCGACGATGTGCTTGTCGAGTTCCTGAACGATTTCCTGTGGAGTGATCTGAGACATTATTCGGTTTCCAGCTCTTCGATGACGCGGTTGTGGTTGGTGTAGACGCAGATGTCGGCGGCAATGGCCAGTCCTTTTTCCACGATGTCGCGGGCGGACAGATCGGTGTTTTCCAGCAGCGCGAGGGCGGCGGACTGGGCAAAAGGGCCGCCGGAGCCGATGGCCATGAGGTCGTTTTCCGGTTCGATCACGTCACCGTTGCCGGTGAGAATCAGGGAGGCCTTTGTGTCTGCGACACACAGCAGGGCTTCCAGCCGGCGCAACATGCGGTCGGTGCGCCAGTCTTTGGCCAGCTCCACCGCGGCGCGCACCAGATGGCCGGAGTGTTTCTCCAGCTTGCCCTCGAAACGCTCGAACAGGGTGAAAGCATCGGCAGTGGCTCCGGCAAAGCCTGCCAGCACCTGCTCCTTGTACAGCCGCCGCACTTTGCGGGCGTTGCCCTTCATCACGGTGTTGCCCATGGATACCTGGCCGTCGCCGCCGATGACTACTTTGCCATTGCGCCGCACGGACAGAATTGTCGTACCTCTGAACTGTTCCACTGTATTGAATCCGCTGTTGGAGAAACAGCAGATTTTACCTGATTAGCGGTGTTGAGGCACAGAAACTCCGGGTTAGTTGCACTGGAATGAAATATCTATCTGCTGCTCTTTTCTGTTCTTGCGTTTCTTGATTCCAAAAAACAAGCGTGTCTTCGGCCTCGTGATAGATTTTGGGACATCCCAGTCCCCAAAATCGACTC
>NZ_JBHNMF010000029.1:0-235 GCF_048562965.1 Thiolapillus sp.
TAATGGCCTCCTATAGAACTTGCCGGTTCAAAGGAGGCCATTTTCTTACTTCGCACGCCGGTACGGCAGAGCCTTTTCGTGTCTCACCGCCAGAGGCGGTGGTTTACCAAGTTGTAATTATTGGGCTATCTGGATGATCAGACCGTCAGGCAACTGTGTTGCCATTCGCCCTGGCGAAAGGACAATCCCACAACGGCAGGGCAGATCCGTAAAGGACTGCTACTGATTTTTCACC
>NZ_JBHNMF010000029.1:245-16988 GCF_048562965.1 Thiolapillus sp.
ACCGCCCAATTGGCGAGGAAGTGAGCAGGATGCAGCAATCAGCGTATAGAACAAGCTCTAACGGGCAGTATGAACAAAATAGCAACTTTATTTCACCCGAAAATATACGGTGGAACAATGCTGCTTACTCTAAACTCTAGAAGAGGTAAACACTCATGCAAAAAATGATGACTGCCGGTTTGCTGCTGCTGACATCGGGACAGGCGCTGGCCTCGGGCGAAACAATGATTGACCTGACCTCACATTGGGTGGGCATTGCTTCACTGGTCATTTTTTTCCTGGCCTATCTGCTCGTAATGGCCGAGGAATTCACACATTTGCGCAAGTCCAAACCCGTAATGCTGGCGGCGGGAATCATGTGGGCGATGATTGCGCTGGTATACCAGTCCCAGGGCATCGACCATGAAGTCGAAATCGCCGTGCGCCACAACCTGCTGGAATATGCAGAACTGATGCTGTTCTTACTGGCAGCCATGACCTATATAAACGCCATGGATGAGCGGCTGGTATTCGACAGTCTGAGAGTATGGCTGGTACGCAGGGGATTGAGCTTCCGATCCCTCTTCTGGGCCACCGGCCTGATGGCTTTTTTCATTTCTCCCATTGCAGATAACCTGACCACTGCCCTGCTCATGTGCGCTGTAACCATGGCAGTTGGTGGAGACAATACCCGGTTTGTCCTGCTGGCCTGCATCAATATCGTGGTCGCCGCCAATGCTGGCGGCGCCTTCAGTCCCTTCGGCGACATCACCACGCTGATGGTATGGCAAAAGGAAATTCAGACACCCCAGGGTACCATCAACTTCTGGTCTTTCTTCGTCCTGTTTGTCCCATCCCTGGTGAACTGGCTGGTTCCTGCAGCGATCATGAGCCTGTCGGTACCAAAAACTCTACCAGATCCTGTTGATGCATCCTGCGCTACAAAACGCGGCGCAAAGGTCATCGTGTTTCTGTTCCTTCTAACCATTGCTACCGCAGTCGTCTTCCACAACTATCTGGGGTTGCCACCGGTCATCGGCATGCTGACCGGACTGGCCTACCTGCAGTTTCTCGGCTACTACCTGAAGAAATACCCCGAAGAGGATGAAAGCCCCCAGGCAGCGGAAGAAGCGGGGCATATCGGCGACCCCGTGGCATTCGATATCTCTTCACCAGCGTGGCCCGGGCGGAATGGGACACCCTGTTTTTCTTCTATGGTGTGGTACTTTGCGTTGGAGCGCTAGGCTTCATCGGTTACCTGTCCGTGGCTTCCGAAGTGATGTACAGCCAGTGGGGAGCAACCTATGCCAACGTAGCGGTGGGACTTATGTCCGCCATCGTGGACAATATCCCGGTTATGTTTGCCGTACTCACCATGATGCCTGACATGTCTGCAGGCCATTGGCTGCTGGTCACCCTGACAGCCGGCGTGGGAGGATCACTGCTGTCCATCGGATCTGCCGCCGGTGTCGCCCTGATGGGCCAGGCAAGAGGTAAATACACCTTTTTCGGCCATCTGAAGTGGATGCCGGTAATTGCCCTGGGTTATGCCGCCAGCATTTTCGTCCACATGTGGCTCAACAGCCGCCTTTTCACTTCCTGATTGTCTTGCGCTGCCTCAATCCGGATATCAGCCGTTTGTGATATAGTTCGAGCCTCGCATGGCTTTAGAGTCAAGCCACCTGTATTTCTGTGCAGGTGATTTCACTCTTGAACTATTTCTGTTTGATTTTTTGTTTTTCCGGAGGCTGACATGTCCAAGAAACACCCCGTTGTCGTTGTAACCGGTTCATCCGGTGCAGGCACCACCACTGTTAAACGCGCTTTCGAGCATATCTTTACCCGCGAGGGCATTCAGGCCGCCATCGTCGAAGGCGACAGCTTTCACCGCTACGACCGTGCCGAAATGCGCGACAAGATGGCCGAGGGCATGAGTCATTTCGGTCCGGAAGCCAACCGTTTCGACAAGATCGAGGAACTGTTCCGCGTCTACGGCGAAACCGGCGGCGGTCAGAAGCGTTACTATCTGCACAGCCAGGAAGAGGCCGAGGAACACAATGCCCGCCTGGGTTGCGACAAGAAACCCGGTGAATTCACGCCCTGGGAAGATATTCCCGCCGGCACCGATCTGCTGTTCTACGAAGGACTGCACGGCATGGTGGTCACCGATGAGGCGGACGTCGCCAGCAAGGTGGATCTGGGTATCGGCGTGGTTCCCGTGGTCAACCTGGAGTGGATTCAGAAGATTCACCGCGACGCCAAGGAGCGCGGCTATTCAGCCGAAGCCACGGTCGAGACCATCATGCGCCGCATGCCGGACTACATCAACCACATCACACCACAGTTCTCCCGCACAGACATCAACTTCCAGCGCGTTGCCACGGTGGACACATCCAATCCGTTCATCGCCCGCGACATTCCGACCCCCGACGAGAGCTTCGTGGTCATCCGCTTTGCCGATCCCGACAAGTTCGACATCAACTTCCCCGATCTGCTGAGCATGATCCCCGATTCCATGATGTCTCGCCGCAACACCATCGTGGTTCCCGGCGGCAAAATGGGCTTCGCCATGGAAATCATCCTCGGCCCCATCATCGACAAGATGATGGACGAGCGCGGCTGACAGGCAGCTTTTCAGCAGCAGACAGAAAGGGGATGGCCCAACAGGCCATCCCTTTTTTCATGCAACCGGCCTCGCTAGTTCCCGCGGTTCTTCACAGCGGCGAGTATCTGCCCGGCCGTGAGCCCGGCCATTTCCAGCTGTTCAGCCTGGGTACCCTGCTCCAGGTAATCGTCCGGCAAACCAAAATGCATGATGTCCACCATCAGGCCTTCAGCATTCAGGAATTCTGCAACCGCTGATCCCGCGCCACCCATGAGGGCATTTTCCTCCAGGGTGACCAGCAGGACGTGATCTTCTGCCAGTTGGCGCACCAGTGCCCCGTCCAGGGGTTTCACGAAGCGCATATTTGCGACGGTGGCATCCAGCTCTTCCGCCACTTCCAATCCGATCTGCACCATGGAACCAAAGCAAAGCAGCGCAATCTCCTTGCCCTGGCGCCGAATCTCCCCTTTCCCCCAGGGCAACGGCCTGGCAGCTGACTCCGGTTCCGTACCCGGCCCCCTGCCCCGTGGATAGCGCACCATCGCAGGCCCTTCATGCTCCCATGCAGTTTGCAGCATCCGGAAACATTCCCGTTCATCTGCAGGCGCCAGGATTGCCATGTTGGGAATGCAGCGGGCATAGCTCAGATCGAAAGCGCCCGCATGGGTGGCGCCATCGGCACCCACCAGGCCGGCGCGATCTACTGCCAGGGTCACGTCCAGATTCTGCAGGGCAACATCATGAATCAGCTGGTCATAGGCGCGCTGCAGGAAGGTGGAATAGATGGCCACCACCGGCTTGAGGCCATCACAGGCCATGCCCGCCGCCAGGGTCAGTGCGTGCTGCTCGGCGATGCCCACATCGAAATAGCGATCAGGAAACTCCTTGGCGAACTTCACCAGTCCCGAACCTTCGCACATGGCCGGTGTGATCGCCACCAGGCTCTCATCAGCCGTGGCGCAATCACAAATCCAGTCGGAGAACACCTGGGTATAGGTCCTGCTGCTGGTACTCCCGCTGCCTGTCTGTTCTCCCGTATCCGGATCGAAAGGGCCCACACCGTGATAGACACAGGGATCACCTTCCGCAGGTGCAAATCCCCTGCCTTTCTGTGTAACCACATGCAGGAAGCGTGGACCGCGCATCTTCTTCATGTTACGCAGGGTCTGCACCATCAGGGGCAGGTCATGGCCGTCGATGGGACCGATATAATTGAAGCCCAGCTCCTCGAACAGGGTGCCTGGAATAAGCATGCCCTTCATGTGCTCTTCCCAGCGATCCATGAGATCACGCATGCCGGGCATCACGCCCAGGACGCTCTTGCCGCCCTCACGCATACGGTTGTAGAAACGGCTAGAGAGCACACGCGCCAGATAATTGCTCACCGCGCCAACAGGGTTGGAGATAGACATGTCGTTGTCGTTGAGCACCACCAGCAGATCCATGTCCAGCGCGCCGGCATGGTTCAGGGCTTCGAAGGCCATGCCTGCCGACAGGGCACCGTCACCGATCACAGCGATATGCTCCCGCTGTATGCCTTCGAGCTTGGCCGCTACGGCCATACCCAGGGCCGCGCCGATGGAAGTGCTGGAATGGCCGGCGCCGAAGGCATCATATTCAGATTCACTGCGCTTGAGAAAGCCGGAAAGACCACCTTTCTTGCGCAGGCTGGACATCCTGTCACGCCTGCCCGTCAGAATCTTGTGGGGATAGGCCTGATGACCCACGTCCCAGATTAAACGGTCCCGCGGCGTGTCAAAGACATAGTGCAGCGCGACGGTGAGTTCCACCACGCCCAGTCCTGCCGCCAGATGACCACCGGTACGGGAAACGCTTTCGACCAGAAATTCCCGCAGCTCTTCCGCCAGGGGCGTCAGCTGATCGACTTCCAGGAGGCGCAGGTCTTCCGGCAGATCGATCTGCTGCAATAAGAAAGAGGTCTGATGCTCGCCGGTACTGGACATGAGGTAGAATACGTCGATTACGGGTAATCCCTTATTCTACCAGTTTAGAGCCTGTCCATGACCGAAAAACTGTCGGCGCGACAACTGCGCAAACGGCGCCACGAACAGATGCTGCGCGCCTACGAGAAAAACCGGCGACGCAACCTGCTGGCACAACCGGGAGCACATGATTTTGTCGTGGTGCTGGATCACCTGAAAGCGGGATACAATGTCCCGAAGATTTTTCGCAGCGCAGAAGCTTTTGGCGCCAGGGAAGTGCAGCTTATCGGTATCGGACCTTTCGACCCCTCACCCGCCAAAGGCGCCTTTCGCCAGGTGCCGGCCAGGTTTTACGATACTTTTGCCGAGAGCTATCAGAATCTCAGCGGGCGGGGCTATACCCTATATGCCCTGTCTCCGGAGGACAGTCATTCCCTGCGGGAAGAATGCTTCCCCGCTAAAAGCGCTTTCATCTTCGGCCACGAGGAAATGGGGCTGAGCTTTTCAGCCGATGATTATCCGTCTGTTCGGCGCCTGCATATCCCCCAGTACGGTCGCGTGGAAAGCCTTAACGTCAGCATCGTGGCGTCCATCGTGATGTATGAATATACCCGGCAGCTGCAGGCATGATGGCTGTACGGGTAGTCTGGCGCTTTTTGCTGCTGTTACTGCACATGCTGACTGGAATCTGGCTGAGCCTGAGCATCCACAAGACCCAGCTGACCGATGGCAAGATACTCCCTGATCCTGAACCCGTGGCCCGCTGGTCGGCCAGGCTGCTGCGCATCATGGGGATACAGGTTGTCACTCATGGAAACCCGCCCAAGGAACCCGGCCTCATCGTGGCCAATCACATTTCCTGGGTGGATATCCCCACCATCAACTCCCTGACGGGGGCATCTTTTCTCTCCAAGGACAGCATTCGCTACTGGCCGGTCATCGGCTGGTTCGCCATCGCTTCGGGAACCGTCTTCATCCGCCGGGGCAAGCACGAAGCCCAGCGTGTATCCGCAGCCATCTCAGAACGCCTGCTGGAAAAGCGCAACCTGGCCATCTTTCCGGAGGGCACCACTTCGGACGGCAGTAAAGTCCGGCGCTTCTTCCCGCGGCTGCTGGGCGCGGCCATCGACACTCACAGCCCGGTCATCCCCGTCGGCCTGCGCTATCTCAGCGAGGGTAAAAGAGATACGCGTATTCCCTACACCACCGGCCGCAGCTTTTTTCTCATTTTGCTGAGTATCCTCGCTCGCCGCGGCAGTGAAGTTCACGTGTACTTCTGTGACCCCATCCCTTCCTCGGACTGCGACCGGCGCGGACTGGCGGAAGCCGCTCATGATGCCATTCAGGCGGCGCTTTCTGATACCTGAAGAATGGTCTTGTCCCTGATCAGGGGCGTCAGCAGCGCAAACAGCACCGCCGTCACCGCCATGAGTATGGTAAAGAACCAGTAGTAGCCTGCCCCCTCCAGCATCACCGTGCCGTCTTCATTCTGGATGAAGAAATTCACCGTGCTGGTAAAGATATTCCCCAGCGATACCGACAGCATGAACAGCGCCATGATGAAGGATTTCATGGTGCGCGGTGCCTGGGTATAGGAGTATTCCAGTGCCGTGATGGACACCATCACCTCCCCGCCAGTAAGCAGTACATAGGCCAGCAACTGCCACCAGATGCCCGGCGTACCACCGGCATCGATACGTTCCTGCGCAAGAGAGGAAACCGCAAATGCCGCAGCTGCCAGCAGGAAGCCCATGGCTACCTTGCGCATGGGCGTGAGCTTCATCATCTTTCCCAGAAACGGATAGATCACATAGCTGAACAGCGGTATCAGCACGATGATCAGCAGAGGGTTGATCGCCTGAATCTGCGACGGCAGCAACTCAAAACCCAGCAGATGTTGGTCCATGTGCTGAGCCTGCAGCACCCAGGATGAACCCGTCTGGTCATAGAGCGACCAGAAAACGGCAATGAACAGATAGATGAGCAGCAGCCGTCCGAAAATGCGCAGCGTATCTCTGGACAAGGCTTCCTGAAGGAAAACCCTGCCTGCCGGGGGCACGTGCACGAACTTGTTACGCCCCATCCAGAACATCAGCGTGGCCAGGGCCATGAGCACGCCTGGCACGCCAAAAGCCCAGTGGGGACTGTACTCCTTGAGCAACCAGGGTGTCAGCAGTGTCGAAATGAAGGCACCCACATTGATCGCCATGTAGAACCAGCCGAAAGTGCGGCTGATGAGCGCACGGTTACCGTGCCCGAACTGGTCTCCCACATGGGCCGAGACGCAGGGCTTGATGCCACCCGCCCCCAGGGCGATCAGCCCCAGACCCAGCCCCAGACCCAGACGGGTATCATCCAGCGCCAGGGCAAGATGACCCCCGCAGTAAACCAGTGACAGCAGCAGTATAGTCTTGTACTTTCCCCACCACACGTCTGCCAGAACAGCGCCAAAAAGAGGCGTAAAATAGACCGCTGAAACAAACAGGTGATACCAGCCCTTGGCATCTTCCTCTCCCATGGGTGCCAGCACACCACTGGCGCCCATGAGATACTGGGTCATGAACACCACCAGAATGGTACGCATACCATAGAAACTGAAGCGTTCCGCGGCTTCGTTACCGATGATGTAAGGAATACCGGCTGGCATGCCTTTCTGGTCGAGAGGGCGGGTCAGATAACTCATATCACACACTGATTATTTATTATTGAACCGGAAGTATAGTGCCTGAGAACAAGATTTACGATTACCTGATCATCGGCCAGGGGCTGGCCGGCAGCCTGCTCGCATGGCGCCTGATCAACGAAGGAAAGAGCGTGTGTGTCCTGGATGACGGCCATGCCAGTTCCTCCTCCATGGTCGCCGCTGGTGTGATCAACCCTCTGGCGGGCAAGCGTTTCAACCATTCACCCCACATCCATGTCTGGCTGGAAGCCGTCGGGGCCACCTACACCCAGCTTTCCCGGCTGGCGAAACAGCCTTTCCTGCAATGGGTGGACATGCTGCGCCTGTTCCGGGAAAAAGATCAGCACCGATACTATGAACGCCTGTCCGGGCAGGAGAACATACAGCTCCTGATCAGCGGCACTTTTACGCCGGACCATCCGCCGCAGCCGGTGGCGGCGCCGCTGGGCGGGTTTATACAGAAGCACACCGGGTACGTGCGCATCCCTTCCCTGCTGGCATTTCTGGCGGACTGGCTGAAAGCACGGCAGGCGCTGGAAATCGCCTCTGTCAGTTCAGAAGATATTTCGGTCGATGACCATGGAGTGCGGTATGGCAGGCTGCGCGCAGGAGACATCATCTTCTGCGATGGCTACCGCAGCATGAAAAACCCCTGGTTCGGATACCTGCCCTTTGCTCCCGACAAGGGAGAGATTCTTACCCTGCAGGCAAGACCCGGAACCGGATCAGCTCAGCTGCCGGACATGATCATCAATGCTGCCACCTGGCTGCTGCCCGTGGACAACGGAGCGTTCCGCCTGGGCTCCACCCACAACCACCGGATTCAGGACAACCAGCCTGCTGCCGAAGGCATTCAGGCACTGCTGGAAGGGATGAGCAGGCTGCTGGACCACCCGGAACTGCTCATGCTGGAAAAAAGCGAAGCCGGAGTGCTGCCTGCCACCAGTGACCGCCAGCCTTTCCTGGGCACCCACCCGGTGCACCCGCAGCTCCATATCTTCAATGGGTTCGGCGCTCACGGTAGCCTGACCATTCCCTGGTACAGTCAGCAGATGACGGCCTTTCTGCTGGAAGGCAAAACGCTGCCGGAGAACGCCGACATCAAACGCTTTGCCAGACGCTGACTTGCATGAATCCGCTGGTCACATCCCTGGTGATGGAAAAACTCATATCCGTAGGTCGGACTTCAGTCCGACATTGCCCCTTGTGGCAGTTGTTGTCGGGCTGAAGCCCGACCTACGGTCATGGCACGAAGCTGTAATATCCCGAATACAACAAAATCAATGTTTAGGCGTATTTCCACATTGAGCCAGCCCGGGAATCAGGGAACGACCTGGTCGATGACCAGTTCCACCGGCTTTCCATCACCCACTGACACGACTACCTCGCTGCTCTGCAGGTCGCCGCTGGCTGCCATGGGCTGAGAGCCCTTGGCGATGCGGGCAGCCAGCTTCAGTTGCTTGTAGTCAGACAGCTTGTTTCCCTGCTGCTGCATGCTGCTGTCATCCAGTACCAGCTTCGCAGGCAGGTCACCGGCAGTAATGCGCACGGCGGCCACTGGCATGGGTGGCCCTTGCACCTGCTTGGCGAAGATGAACAGCCGGTCACCGGGGCTGGCCTTGTCCTGCAAGGCAGGCGCCAGGCTGACGCTCAGGTTGATCCCCTGTCCCGCAGCAGCGGGTTGTGCACTGTCAGCAACGGATGAGCCAGGATCCTCTATGGCCACACCCGCCTTGGCGGCAACCTCCTTCGCCTGCCGGATCAGGGTGCGAAGCTCCTGGACGTAATCCGGCTTGTCGGCCAGACCAGCTTCAGCCTGGCGCCAGTAATAGATAGCGTTCTGGTAGTCCCCTGCTTCCATGGCTCCCTGACCCGCCAGCCACAGGGCCGTAGGATCGTCCGGCGCCTTGTCCAGGGCCTGACGCACCAGCTCATAGGGACGGCCACTGAGCTTGCCACCCTGCACCATGGCCAGGGAGTCCGCCAGTGCAATCAGCGCCTGGGGATGGTCATCGGTGAGTTTGCGCAGTTCCTCGTAGGCTTTGACCGCATCGGGATAACGCTGCATGGACTGATAGACGCGCCCCAGCATGAACCAGCCTTCGGGGTCATCCGGTGCCTGCTTCACACGCTCTTCCAGGCCTGTCAGCAGCTCTGCCATGGTGGGCGTCTTGCCGTCCCCGTTCATGGCATGGGGGCTTTGTGCACCGGGCGTGCCACTCATAACCACGTACTGGGGAGATCCCAGCTTCATGTAGATGCCCACACTCAGTAACGGCACCAGCAGGGCGACAGCGATTGCAGCAGCCCTGGCGCTGGCGGGCCGCACCCTGGCCACCGCTTCTTCCACATCCGTATCTTCCAGCAGGCCGGTTTCCAGTTCTTCCTTCGCCTGGGCATAGGTTTCATCATCCAGATTGCCCGCGGCTTTTTCCTGATCCAGCTCCGCCAGCTTTTCCTTTGCCAGCAACAGATTCTGTTCCCGCCGGTTGCTTGTGATATCCGGGCGCTTGCGCAACAGCACAAATGCCAGCACAGCGATACCCAGCCCCAGCATCAGGGCGACGATAATCCAGAAAGTCATTATTTTTCCTCGGTCTGCTGTTTCAGCAACTGCTCGGCGCGTTGACGCTCCTCTTCGCTGAGAAGACGCTCGCTGCTGGAAGGTCTGCGACGGATGATGCGAATAAGCACCACCACCGCGATGATGAAGATGACAAAAGGACCGCCCCACAATGCCAGGGTATTCCTCTGCAGCGGCGGCTTGTAAAGTACGAAATCGCCATAGCGGGCCACCATGTACTCGACCACTTCATCCTTGCTGAGGCCTTTCTCGACCATTTCATAGGTCTTGCGGCGCAGGTCCTGTGCGAGTTCCGCATTGGAGTCGGCAAGGTTCTGATTCTGGCAGACCAGGCAGCGCAGCTCGTGCACCAGCGTCTGATAGTCGGCCTCTTTCCGGGCATCGTCGAACTTGTAGGTTTCGATATTTGCGGTAACGGCAGCTGTCGCCGCAAGCAGGCATATCAGCAGTAATACTCTCATCATCCTTCCTCTGCCTGCAGCTTTTTCACCAGGGGAATCAGGCGTTCCTGAACAATCTCTTCGGTAACCGGGCCGATGACCTTGTCACGCACGATACCTTTCTTGTCAACAACGAAGGTTTCCGGCACACCATACACACCCCAGTCGATACCCGCGTTGCCGTCCTGATCCGCCAGGCTGGCCACATAGGGGTTGCCCAGGGCACCCAGCCAGGCCTTGGCATCCTGAGGTTCGTCTTTATAGTTCAGACCATAGATGGGAACCAGTCCGGTTTTTGCGAAGCGGGTAACCACCTGGTGCTCCGCACGGCAGGATACACACCAGGACGCCCACACGTTCAGCAACCAGACCTTGCCCTTCATATCCGCTGTGGTCACCCGTTCTTCGGGCTTGTACAGCCTGGGCAGATTGAATTCGGGAGCAGGCTTGCCGATGAAGGGCGAAGGCACTTTCTTCGGATCCAGCCCCAGCCCCACGAACAGAAAGCCCACGATGATGATGAATATACCCAGAGGCAACAGATAACGAATCATGCCACACCTCTTGCCAGTGCTTCCTGACGGCGGCGCGCCAGCACCCGGTAGCGTTTGTCAGATGCAGACAGGATACCGCCAAAAGCCATGATCAGCGCTCCCAGCCAAATCCAGCGCACGTAGGGCTTGTGATACAGACGCACACTCCAGGCGCCGTCACTGCCCAGGGGTTCACCCATGGCAACGAAAAGATCCCGCGTCAGTCCGGCATCGATCCCGGCTTCCGTCATGGGCATACCGGAGCGGTAGTTGCGCTTTTCAGGATACAGTACGGCCACTTGCTCGCCATTCTGCGTGATAACGACCTCACCGCGGTCACCCGTGTAATTGGGACCCTGCAAATGAGTGGCACCTTTGAAGTTGAATGCATAACCGCCCATTTCGTAGGTCTGATCGACCTCCAGGCGCAGATCCTTTTCAGTGCTGTATATCGAGGTCAGGGTGATGCCGACGATAAACACGGCAATGCCCGTGTGCCCCAGCACCATGCCCCAGTGAGACAATGACAGTCCGCCCAGTCCGCGGCCACGCGCCTGCTCTTTGGTAGCCTTCAGGGTGGTGAAGAATACCCAGAAGGCCAGCACCATGCCCGCCGCGGCCTGCCAGCTGAACTGCTGCATGACAACAATGGGATAGAGCACGCCAAAAATCACACTGGCGGCCAGCGCAACCCGCACCTTTGGCCAGATATTGGCGAAGCTGTCACGCTTCCAGCGTGCCAGGGTGCCTATCCCCATCAGGACAGCCAAAGGCACGGTCAGAGGGATGAACACGCTGTTGAAATAGGGAGGCCCCACAGAAATCTTGCCCAGACCCAGTGCATCGAGCAGCAACGGATACAGGGTGCCGAGCAGGATGCTGGCGCAGGTAACCACCAGAATCACGTTGTTCAGCAGCAGTGCCGTTTCCCGGGACACCAGGTCGAAGCGCACATAGCTTCGCACTTTGGAAGCCCGCACCGCATAAAGGGTCAGAGAACCACCCACGACCGCCACCAGGAACACCAGGATAAACAGCCCCCTGGATGGGTCAGCGGCAAAGGCATGTACCGATGTCAGCACGCCGGATCGCACCAGGAAAGTGCCCAGCAGGCTCAGTGAGAAGGCAAAGATGGCAAGCAGCACCGTCCAGGCCTTGAAAGCACCACGTTTCTCGGTGACCGCCAGGGAGTGCATCAGGGCCGTACCCACTAGCCAGGGCATGAAGGAGGCATTCTCCACGGGATCCCAGAACCACCAGCCGCCCCAGCCCAGTTCGTAATAGGCCCACCAGGAGCCCAGCGCGATACCCAGGGTCAGAAACACCCAGGCGATCTGCGTCCAGGGCCGCGACCAGCGGGCCCAGGCAGCATCCAGGCGCCCGCCCAGCATGGCGGCCAGGGCGAAGGCAAAGGGAATGGCGAAACCCACGTAGCCCATGTAGAGCATGGGCGGGTGTATCGCCAGCCCGGGATCCTGCAGCAGCGGATTGAGATCCCGGCCTTCCGGTGCGGGTGGCATCAGACGCTCGAACGGGTTGGAAGTAAACAGCATGAACATCAGGAAACCCACAGAAATCAGGCCAAGGATGCCCAGCACCCGCGCCATCATCACCGGGGGAATGCTGCGTCCGAAAAGTGTCACCGCCGTGGTCCAGACCGTCAGGATCAATGCCCACAACAGCAGCGACCCCTCGTGAGCGCCCCATACACCGGATATCTTGTACAGGATCGGCAGTGCGGTATTGGAATTGGTGGCGACATACAGCACAGAGAAATCACTCTGCATGAAGCTGAATGTCAGGCAGGCGAAGGAAATGACCATGAACAGGAACTGCAGCCTTGCGGCGGGCTTGGCAACAGCCACCCAGGAAGCGATGCCGCGTTGCGCACCCGCCAGGGGAAGAATGGATTGAACCAGCGCGACGACCAGCGCAAGGATGAGGGCAAAATGTCCGATTTCAGGAATCATAGCGGCTTGTTCCCCTTGGCCATGTCAGCAACACCTTTCTGGTGGCCCTTCTCCAGCGCATCCGCCACTTCGGGCGGCATGTAGTTTTCATCGTGCTTGGCCAGCACTTCCTCAGCAACGAATACACCATCAGGCCCCATACGCCCCTGGGCGATCACGCCCTGACCTTCCTTGAACAGGTCGGGAAGTATGCCTGTATAGGCGACCTTGACCGTGTGGGCATTGTCGGTCACATCGAAATGCACGGTAAGCTTTTCACCCCGCTCAAGCGTGCCCGGCTGAACCAGACCGCCAAGACGGAACACGTGATTGGCAGGCGCCTTGTTTTCCGCCACTTCCGTGGGAGAAAAGAAATAGGAAAGATTGTTGCCCAGTGCATTGAACACCAGCCATGCGGCAGCGCCCAGCACCACCAGGCCTACCAGTAAAAAACCCAGTCGCTTGTGTCTGGCTTTCATGATTTTTGCTCCGATTTGAGACGAACAAGACGGGAAACCCGCTGAATAACCGCTTTTCGGCGCTGCCTGACCAGCAGGGGTTCGACGATCATCAGCAACGCCGTTACGCCAAATGATCCCCACACATACAGGGCATAACCGCCCATGGCGAAAAATTCCGACAATCCACCTTTCATCGACGTATCTCCGGCAGTTCAGACACCCAGCGGGCATCCTTTTCCCGTTCCAGTATGATGGCCCGCACCCGGTACATGGACACGGCAATGCTGTAGGCCCAGAAGGCGAAGGTCATGATAAGCATGGTCTGCAGCATGATGGTACTCATGTTCGAGCCCTGGGTAACGCTGACCGATGCTCCCTGATGCAGGGTATTCCACCATTTGACGGAATAGTAGATGATGGGAATATTGACCACCCCGACCAGCAGCAGCACGGCACCCGCCCTGTCTGCACGCCGGGTATCATTGATGGATCCCTGCAGGGCGATGAAACCGATATAAAGGAAGAACAGGATCAGCTCCGAAGTCAGGCGGGCATCCCACACCCACCAGGCACCCCACATGGGTTTGCCCCAGAACGCGCCCGTCCAGAGGGCAATGAAGGTCATGATGGCGCCTGTCGGTGCAAGCGCCTGGGCCATCATGGACGACAGACGGGTATTGAAAACCAGTCCAATGCCGGCCCAGAAGGCCATCACCACATAGATGAACATGGACATCCAGGCAGCAGGCACATGAATGAAGATGATGCGATAACCCTCGCCCTGCTTGTAATCCGTGGGCGCCACGAAAAAGCTCATGTACAAGCCGATGGCAAGCAGTATCACCGCAATCAGGGCTGAAATCTTTCCGATCCTGCCGGCCAGGGGATAAAAGGTTGTCGGCGATGAAAATTTATAAAGATTCAATCTGTTACCCAGTCAGGCAAACCCCGCAGCAGCGGGCGTAAAGTTTTTGACCACAGGATGCCGGTAAAATTCCGGCTGTGGTTCAGGTTCGCGTTTACATTCATTGATTTGAGCTTGAGCCTACCATAGCAAAAATCACTCTGCCGATATCCTCAAAGCGGCTGCGGTTGCCAAAGGCGCCGCCAGCGCCGCCAACAGCAGGATGGCGCCCAGCATGGACAAATGCCCCGCACCACCCAGCCCGGAGGCCTCCGCTTCCACCGCTCCTGCACCGAAAATCAGCACCGGGATATAAAGCGGCAATACCAATAGCGACACCAGAACTCCCCCGCCACGCAAACCCAGGGTCAGTGCCGCACCGATGGCGCCAATCAGGCTCAGCGCAGGGGTGCCGATGAGCAGTGTCAGCATCATTGTACCAATGGTCGCAGTCGACAGGTCATACTGCAGCCCCAGCAAAGGGGACAACAGCACCAGAGGCAGCCCCGTCACCAGCCAGTGCGCCAGCACCTTGCCCAGCACCAGAACAGACAGGGGCCGGGGCGCAAGAAGCATCTGCTCCAGAGCACCATCCTGGTAGTCGACGAAAAACAGTTTTTCCAGGGCCAGCATGGAAGCGAGCAGTGCCGCCACCCAGAACACGCCGGGGGCGATCAGCCGCAATGTATTCAGTTCCGGCCCGATACCCAGGGGAAACAGGCTCACCACGATGACAAAGAAAAACAGGGTGGTGAGCACATCCGAGCGCCGCCGCATGGCCAGCAGCAGGTCACGCATGATGATGGTGCGGAAGGCGTTAAACACAGCCGTCCTCCTTCCAGCCCAGCCGCAGCTTTTTCACCTTGCCGGTAGTCAGAGCCACTTCCTGATGGGTGGTCAGTATCACCATGCCGCCCCGGGCGACATGCTCCGCCAGCACTTTTTCCAGCAGGGCCACCGCAGCCACATCCAGCCCGACGAAAGGTTCATCAAGAATCCAAAGAGGCGCCTGGCTGAGCAGCAGCCGCGCCAGTGCGACCCGTTTCTGCTGTCCCTGGGAAAGCACCCGTGCGGGCAGATCCTCATGTCCCCGCAGGCCCATCTGCTCCAGCACTTCCCAGGCTCTGTCTTCAGGTACCGACAATCCTGCCAGACGACAGGCGACCAGCAGGTTTTCGACACCGGTCAGGTCGTCTTTGAGACCGTTCTTATGTCCCAGATACAGCAGCTCGGCGGCATATTCCTCGCGTTGCCTGCGTATGGGCTCGTCATTCCAGCGCACCTCGCCTTCCGTGGGCGCAATCAGCCCGCACAAAGCGCGCATGAGCGTTGTCTTGCCGCTGCCGTTATGGCCATACAGATGAAGCAGCTCTCCTTCGCCCACAGTAAAACCGATGCCTGAAAACAGGCATCGATCACCGCGGATACATTGCAGATTGACCACTTCGAGCATGTAATGTGCTTGTTGCAAACCAAAGCACGGAATATTACAGGGAATCGGCCAAAATTTCTCGCATTCCGGTCTGTTCACCGCATCCGTATATGCCCAAAATAAGCAAGGGCACAGGCAGAACGGCCACTCAGTGACAAGTTATGCTTTCTGTGCGGAAAAACGGGGCATTAACAATCCCGCGACAACAGCAATAATGGCTAACAGCCATACCACAACGGGCCCGGCGGGCAGATCATATACGGAGGAAATCAGCAGCCCCCCGCCGTAGGCCAGTGACCCGACCAGATAGCCTGTCACCAGCCCTCTTGTCCGGGGCAGCTTGCGGATGGCCAGCGCCGGTATGATCAGGCTGGCAAAGACCAGATAAACGCCCACGACTTGTACGGATGCGGTCACTGCCAGGGAAAAAAGCACGTAAAACCTGCGTCCCCCGTATCCCATGAACACCCACAGCAAGAGAATCAGGGCGTACAAGCCCGCCATCCATTGCAGCTGCGACCATCGCACCCACAATAATTGTCCGGTGAGCAACTCCTGCAAATGTTCGGCCCCGTGCGGATTGCTGGCACTCATCAGCAGCCCGCCGGAAGCCGCCAGAACGAAACTGATGCCGATGAGTGCCTCCTGCTGGCGCGGCCAGAAGCGTTCAAAGCTGTACAGCAGAAAAGCCCCCGCAAGCGCCACCGCCGATGCAGCAGCCTGAGTTTCCCATCCGCCTTCGGGCCAGCCCAGTTGCTGAGGCAGTATTACGCCCAGCACAGCGATCTGCGCGATCGCCAGATCGATGAAGATAATGCCACGTTGTAACACCTCCCGGCCCAACAGCACATGGGTACTCAATACCAGCAGGCCTGCCAGAAAAGGCGGGCCGACAATCGACCAGTCTACGAACGGGTTCATTGCCCGGCCACGGACAATAAGAGGTCCAGGGTACGATCATACAATTTGAACAGATCCCCGGACCGTTCATCCCCTCCGACCGTGAACGGCAATACCAGCGGGGGGATTTTTGCACGTTCAGACAACCAGGAGCTGGGCCGGTCATCCTGGTACGCTGCGCGAATCACTGCCTTCGCCGGCTGACTCTTCAGTAAGCGCCCAAGAATCCACACCTGTTTTCCCCACCTGACCCTGTGCAGACTTTCTCCTGGAATTTCACGACATAGGAGAAATCGATGGACATGTCTGATGCCACCGAAGGTGCGCCGT
>NZ_JBHNMF010000030.1:0-16892 GCF_048562965.1 Thiolapillus sp.
GAACAGGGGAAATTGGGTCAAAATTATCGAAAAACGATGCTGTGCCCGCAAAAAGACAATCAAATTCCATTCCCAAGTGGAACTAGCGGGAAAATCGATGTCTTTTTCAACAGCCTGTTAGCGGCGACAAGGCGGGCATATACAGCCCGGATAAAATCTCTTGTGATTGCGGGTATAGCCATGGCTTTCTCCTCTTTACCAGATACTGCTATAAGTATTGCGCTGCATTTTTTAATGTCAATGCGCGAAGACAATACAACCTTCATCTGTTGCAAATTGCCCGCTTTCAATGTAGATCATCCACCAACGGCCCTTTGGCCAACATATTCCATGATCTCGGTCAACTGGATTGCATTAAGTCAAGGCGCGGCCACCACTTTCGGGCTAAGCTAAAAGCTGCGACTCCAAAATGGTTGGAGCCGGTGTTTGAGTACTGAATCGAAATGCTAGAAAAAGCCCCCCGCACCTTTGCCCCTGACTACAAAAGCCTGTCGCCGGAACAGAAGGCGATGGTTAAACTGGAGATTTCCCTGACCCGCTTCGTCAAGGGTTTCGATGCCAGTGTGCGGCGTTGGGAACGCATGGTCTATCCCGCCATGCTCATCATGGGCCTGCTTGCCATGTCGGGCTTCTACCTCATCTACCATGTGACCCAGGACATGCACAAGATGTCTTCCTCCTTCGACCCGGCCATGGAGAGCAACATGGCACAGATGGCGCAGAACATCTCCCAGCTGTCCGGCAATATCGCCACCATGACCGACCAGGTCTCACTGATGGTAGGCACAATGCAGCACATGGACCAGAACATTGCCCAGATGAACGGCCGCATCGGAGATATCAGCCTGGCCTTCGACAAGGTGAACGTCAGCATGGATCTGCTTACCGGTGATATTTCCCTGATGCAGGGAAACATGAAAATCATGGCCGACAATATCGACACCATGAACGATTCCATCATCACCGTAACCGACGACATCGGCGACATGAAGAACTCCGTGCGCGTCATGACCATCAACACCGGCCTCATGGGCCGCGACATGCGCCAGATGAACAAGCCCATGCGGGCGATGAACACCTTCATGCCCTGGTAAGCGGCAACCTGAGTTTTCGGCCAGCCCGGTTTTTCGGAAAAGGAGAACAGCTTGAATCAAACAACAAACGCCCAATCACAGATAAAACTGCTGCTGCACCGGATTTGTCTTGTGTTGCTTCTCACAGGCACCCCTATGGCCTATGCTCTGAATGAGAGCGAACCCAACGACACACCGGCAAGCGCTCAGGATCTTGGAAAGCAACAAGGACTGACCAGCGTAAGCGGCAGCATCGGTATCGCTGGCGATACCGATGTCTTCGAAGTGCATGGCTTCAACCCATTCTGGGGGTTCGTTGCCGTATTGGACACTTCAGCCAGTACGACCGACAAGCTTGCCAAGCTCAGTGTCTATGGTTCGGACGGATCAACCTTGCTGCAACAGGATCAGAACGGTTGGAAAAACGGTTCGGTACTCGCCTAGCAACACTTCCAAACCGGATCGGACACACCGATCTATATCAAAGTGGAAGCAGCAGATTCCGGGAGTACCATTTCAGGATATACGCTTCGCATCTACATCACATCAATTGGGTATGCAGGAGAAAATGAGCCAAACGATACACCGGAAACGGGTAACATTTCGTCAAATTCGCATCTGGGCGAGCTCAGCGGAGATACCGATATTGACTGTTTTCGCCTGTCTGGAAACGAGAATGACAATCTTATTCTAGCCTTGCGCGCAGACCCTGAAAATGACGGCAGCAACACGGATTTTATCTTGTCACTTTATGACGATTCAGGCAACCTGCTGCAAGTCGCTGATCACAATGGCCCTGGCGGCAATGAATACATCGATACCCTTCCTATTTCGCGTGCTATCTACAGCTATTGTGTAACCGCCAAGACGGGTGCCGGAAGCACTGCCTCCTACAAAGTCGGACCACTCATTAACGACTTTTAATATCGCCCAAGCTGGAAAATACAACCTGAATGGTTAAATCCCGGTTTGGGTGGTGTAGCCCTACCCGGCGACATCCTGGCATTCAGATTGTCTGTTACGAACACCACATTGCTGCCCATTCCACCGAAAATCCAGGTTGGTGTTTCCAGCTTACCAAGTTGCCTGGCATTTGAAGATACAAGCAATTTTGATGACACCTCATCCGGTTATGGATACAAGACCTTCGTGGATGCACTTGCACCTGGCGCATCCTATCAGGTGGATTTTTCAGCCAAGGCACTGACTGAATGTATTGATAATTTGCATGAAGGCGTTTCTTCCTCCTACTACAGTTTGGGAACAGGAAACGACCTGCCTTTCATCGTGACAAAAAACCAATGTGAGACAGGCATCCGACAGCTGACGGGGCCAGCTTATACAGGTATCGGTGCCACCTATTTTTCATCGGAAACAGGCATCGAAACCGCACCCGCCTCGCCGTTCAAAATCACTGTCGGGACGACTCACAAGCTGATACTGGAAGCGCCCTGGATCAGGGTACGAGACGGTGACGAACTGCTGGTAGTATCCGGCGCGCAGTTGCGCATTTATGGCCAGACTGTCAGCTGCCCCTAGTGATGGTCCAGCACCTTCCGCCTGACAGCCCGAAGAATGATGAACTTCGGGCTGGACGCCACGAGTTCGGCATTGCCGAACAGGCGCTTCAGGGTTTTGTGGTAACCCAGATGCCGGTTGCCCACCACCCACAGCTCACCGCCTTCTGCCAGCACCCGCCGCGCATCCCGGAACATGGCCGTGGCGATCTGGTCACCCACAATATGCTGCTGGTGAAAAGGCGGATTGCACAATACCAGCGCCGCCGAACCGGCATCGAAACCGGACAGATTCCATGCTGCATGAAAGCTGGCAGATACTGTTTGGCCGAAAGCATCCTGCAGCGTCTCCCGGGCCGAAGCGACGGCCATGTAGGACTCATCCACACAATGCACCCTGCTCCCCGGACAGTCCTGCAGCATCATCAGCGCCAGCACACCATTGCCACAACCCAGATCGATGATGTTACCGGCAGGGGGACATGGCGGCAGATGCTGCAGAAAAAACCGCGTGCCGATATCCAGCTTAGCCCGGGAAAAGACATTGGCATGGTTGGTGATCCTGAAGCCCGTATTCTCCAGGATGTAGCGCGTAGGATAGGGATTCTCGGGCACGACCAGATCCGGATCGAAACTCACACGGATCAGCCGCGCTTTCTTGCGCGCCAGGGATGTGCGTGTAGGACCCAGCACTTTCTCCAGCAGTTTCCACAGACCGGGCTGCATGTTCTTCACCATACCCGCCACGATGACCGTGGTCTGCGCCGAAAACAGGGGGCGCAGGCGGGTCAGTTGGTACTCCAGCAGGGCCAGGGTCTTGGGTGCCCTGATGAGCACCAGGCTAGGGCTTTCCGCCGGGACATCCAGGCTGGTGAGCAACTTCAGCCTTTCCGTGGAAAATCCGTTCGCGCTGTAGTTCTGCCGCGTGGCCTCGTGAGCCAGCACGGAATCACTCAAGGACCACACAGCAAACTCATGCAACGCCACCGCCAGGGCGCCGAAACTGTCATTCAATACCAGGATACGGCTTTGGGTGCCTGGCTTCACTTCCTCCGCCACTGTATCGAGCAGGTATTCATCCGCCGCATCCCACGCGCGCAGCAGTTCCCGGCGTCGCGCAGGCAGGCGGGTCAGCCGGTAGCTGCCAAAGGCCGTCTCGAAAAGGGTTTCCGCCTGGCTCATCACACGAACTGCCCCGCGCACCAGCCCGAAGCCCAGGCCCACTGGAAGCTGTAGCCCCCGAGATGCCCGGTCACGTCCACGGTTTCACCGATGAAATACAGACCGGGAACCTTGCGCGACGCCAGGGTGCGGGACGACAGCTCGTTGGTATCCACACCGCCGGTGGCCACTTCCGCTGTCCGCATACCTTCTGTTCCGCTGGGAACCAGCCGCCAGGCGTTGAGGGTCGCACCGGTTTCCTGGAGCCGTTTCTGCTGGAACTGCTGCAGGGGCCCATCGTCGAACAGCTGCTCGCACAAGGCCTGCGCCAGCCGCCGGGGCAGTTTTTCCGACAGCAGGGTTTTCAGCCAGATATTGGGACGGGCGCCCTGCTCTGCTCTCAGCCAGTCAGCCGCATCCAGGCTGGGCAGCAAATCGATGCTGATGGCATCACCCTTGCTCCAGTAGGAGGAAGCCTGCAGGATCACCGGCCCGCTCAGGCCACGGTGGGTGATGAGCAGCTGTTCCCGGAACACCGCACCGTTGCAGCTGACTTCCGCTTCCAGGGAGATCCCGGCCAGATCCCCGAGGAAGCCGGTGGGGAAGGTAAAAGGCACCAGGGCTGGTCTGAAGGGGATGCTTTTCAGGCCGAAGCGTTTCGCCACCTGTACGCCGAAGTCCGTCGATCCCATGCGGGGGATGGAAGGTCCCCCGGTGGCGATCACCAGGGAATCGCAGCTGAAATCACCCTGCCTGGTCTGCAAGGTAAAACCTGCCTGCCTGTCCAGCGCCAGGATCTCACAGTCATAACACAGCTCGGCTCCCGCCCTGGCGCATTCGTCGAGCAGCATATCCACGATGGCCTGGGCGCCCTGCTCACAGAACAGCTGGCCGTGCTCACGTTCTTCCCAGGTCAGGCCATGTTCAGACATCAGCGCCATGAAATCCCACTGCGTATAGCGTGCCAGCGCGGATTTGCAGAAATGGGGGTTTTGGGACAGGTAATTCTCCGGGCTGACATCCAGATTGGTGAAATTGCTCTTGCCGCCACCGGAAATGCGGATCTTGTTCCCTGCCCTGCCCGCCTTTTCCACCACCAGCACCCGCCGGCCACGCCGGCCCGCTTCCATGGCGCACATGAGTCCGGCGGCGCCTGCGCCGACGATGATGACGTCAAAATGCCTGTTCACGGGTTCTCCAGCTCGGACAGAACACATATTATCCGCGAATGAGACGGCGCTGCCTATCATTGGCGGGGCTTTTTCGGCACAATAGCGCCCCATGGAAATTCCCGTACTCTTTCTGAAAAAGAACCACGAACGCCGCCTGCGCGCCGGACACCTGTGGGTGTACAGCAACGAGGTGGATACGAAACGCTCGCCCCTCAAGGATTTTCAGCCCGGCGAGCAGGTCGCGCTCATGAATCACGACGAGAAATGGCTGGCCTGGGCCTACGTGAACCCCAACTCCCTGATCTGCGCACGCATCGTCAGCCGCCAGCAGGATCACCTGCTGGACCAGTCCCTGCTGGTACACCGCATCAAAGTGGCCCTGAGCCTGCGTGATCGCCTCTACAGCCAACCCTTCTACCGCCTGCTGTTCGCTGAATCCGACGGCATTCCCGGCCTGGTGGTGGACCGTTTCGGAAAATACCTGTCAGTGCAGATCACTACCGCGGGCATGGAAGCGCAGAAGGACGCCATCATCGGCGCGCTGAACAAAGTCGTCCATCCCTCCGGCATCCTGCTGCGCAACGACGTGACGGTACGCGAGCAGGAAGGCCTGGAACGCTACGTGGAAGTGGCCTCGGGAAAGATCCCCGAACAGGTACGGCTGTCGGAAGACGACTGTGATTTCGAGACATCCCTGTTCGAAGGACAGAAGACCGGCTGGTTCTTTGATCAGGCCAACAACCGCCGGCGCCTGCTGCCCTGGGTGGCAGGCAAGCGCGTGCTGGATCTGTTCAGCTACGCAGGCGCCTGGGGCGTGCGGGCCGCAAAAGGAGGCGCGACCGCCGTCACTTGCGTGGATTCCTCGGAAAAGGCCCTGGCGCTCGCGACCCGCAACGCCGCGCTGAACGGACTGTCGGACAAGCTGGACACCCTGCGCAGCGACAGCCTCAGCGCGCTCAAGGAACTCAAGCACGCCGGCGAGCGCTTCGATATCGTGCTGGTCGATCCCCCTGCCTTTATCAAGCGCAAGAAAGACCTGAAGGAAGGCACCCTCGCCTACCGGCGCATCAACGAAGCTGCCATCAGCGTGCTGCGCAAGGACGGCCTGCTGGTGAGTTCGTCCTGTTCCTATCACATGGAAGAGGCGCGGATGCTGCAGACATTGCAGCAGGCCTCCCGCCACCGCGACCGCAGCATGCAGCTGGTGGAACGTGGCCAGCAGGGACCGGATCACCCCATCCACCCGGCTATCGAGGAAACCGGGTATCTGAAAACCTTCTATCTGCGGGTTCTGCCGTCTTTCTGATCCATGATCTATCCTGAAATCGATCCTGTTGCCCTTTCCGTGGGGCCTTTGAAGATACACTGGTACGGCCTCATGTACCTGGTGGGCATGCTGGGCGGCTGGGCACTGGCACGCTGGCGCATCAGGCACGGCAAAAGCGACTGGACCGCCCAGCAGGTGGACGACCTGCTGTTCTACTGTGCCGTGGGTGTGGTGCTGGGAGGGCGCCTGGGCTATATCCTGTTCTATGGATTCAATGACTGGCTGGCTGACCCGACGCGCATCTTCCGGGTCTGGGAAGGCGGCATGTCCTTCCATGGCGGCTTTCTGGGCGTGCTTACCGCCATGTGGCTGTACCAGCGCAAGCATGGCAAATCCTTCTTCGAGCTGACAGATTTCATCGCCCCCTACATCACCATCGGTTTGTTCACCGGACGCATCGGCAACTTCATCAACGGTGAACTGTGGGGCAAGCCCACGGACCTGCCCTGGGCCATGCAGCTGCGCTGCAGCGAATTCGTCAGCCTCTGCCGCGACAAGCTGGGGCTGCCGCCGGGCACGGAATGGACCCCTCCCCTGCATCCCAATCAATTGTATGAGGCCCTGGGCGAAGGACTGTTGCTTTTCATCCTGCTGTGGTGGTTCTCCAGCCGTCCCCATCCGCGCATGGCGGTATCTGCCCTGTTCCTCATCGGTTACGGAAGCTTTCGCTTCCTGATCGAGTTCGTGCGCATGCCAGACGTACAGCTGGGCTACCTGGCAGGCGGCTGGCTGACCATGGGTCAGATCCTGTCTCTGCCCATGATACTCACCGGCATCATCATGATGCTGCTGGCCTACCGCCAGCCCCTGACCCATGCGGAGGCTCACAAATGAAACAATACCTGGAACTGCTGCAGCGGGTGCGCACCGAAGGGGCTCCCAAGGGAGACCGCACGGGCACCGGCACTTATTCCGTATTCGGCCATCAGATGCGCTTCGATCTGAATGAAGGTTTTCCCCTGGTCACCACCAAGAAGATTCACCTCAAATCGGTGATCCACGAGCTGCTGTGGTTCCTCAGGGGGGACACCAACACCGCCTACCTGAAAGACAATGGCGTCAGCATCTGGGACGAATGGGCCGACAAAAGAGGCGATCTTGGGTCTATCTACGGTTATCAGTGGCGATCCTGGCCAGCGCCGGACGGTCGTCACATCGACCAGATTGCCCAGATCGTCGAACAGATCAGGACCACGCCGAATTCCAGGCGCATCATCGTTTCCGCCTGGAACCCCGCGGATCTGCCCGACGAAACCATCTCACCCCAGGACAATGTCGCTCAGGGCAGGATGGCCCTGGCGCCCTGCCATGCCTTCTTCCAGTTCTATGTACGTGACGGCCGGCTTTCCTGCCAGCTCTACCAGCGCAGCGCGGATATTTTTCTCGGCGTACCTTTCAACATCGCCAGTTATGCGCTGCTCACCCTGATGGTGGCCCAGGTCTGCGGCCTGCAACCCGGTGACTTCATTCATACGCTGGGCGATGCCCATCTATACAGCAATCATCTAGAACAGGCCGATCTGCAGCTGTCCCGGGAGCCTTTCCCCCTGCCACACATGCGGCTGAACGAAACTGTACAGAATCTGGACGATTTCACCTACGAGGATTTCGAAATCGCCGATTACACCTGCCACCCCGGTATTCGCGCACCTATCGCAATCTGAGCCGATCTTCACCCCAATCATCAAGTAACTAACTGTTATTAGAAGAATATTTGTTACAATTGGGTAGTAACTACCCCTAATCGTTACCAGATATTTCCTCGCCATTTGTGACTGATTACCGCTCAACCATTGATAATTATCAATACACCCCCATCTGCTATTCAGTATATTATGATTATCTAAATTACTAATGCAGCTGAATTGGAGGTTGCCATGACTGAAGAAGTACTGAAACTCGATTGTGCCGAATGGCGCGAAGTGGCCGGGGAAAACCCGTCTGAAATGGAAGTAGTGATTGAAATGATGATCGAAGCCGAAGAGGAACTCTGCGTCGATCAGGCCGCGTAAGCAGCCAATCACGTTAACCGAAGAAACCCGCCGCTGGCGGGTTTCTTTTTGAGCAGCGATAATGCGCGGCATGAACAAGTTACCCGACATCAGCATCATATGCGCCATGGCCCGTGACCGGGTCATCGGTCAGGACAACCGTCTGCCCTGGCATCTTCCCGCCGATCTGCAGCACTTCAAGCAGGTCACCATGGGCAAACCCATGATCATGGGACGCAAAACCTGGGAGTCACTACCGGGCCTGTTGCCCGGCAGGCCGCATATCGTGGTGACCCGCAACCGAAACTACCGCGCCGAGGGCGCGCGGGTGGTCCATTCCCTGGAAGAGGCTATCGCCGCCGCCGGTGACACAGATGAGATCATGATCGTCGGCGGGGCGAACCTTTACACCCAGGCCCTGTCTCATGCTAGGCGCATGTACCTGACACAGATCGATAAGGAAGTGGAGGGCGACGCCCGGTTTCCGGCATACGAGACAGATGAATGGCGGGAGACCGCCCGCGAGGTTCATCGTGCGGATGAGAACAACCCCCATGATTATCAATTCATTACACTGGAGAAGCAGCCATGAAGAAAGGCAAGGCCAAGCGCCTGGTGATGCAGCGGCAATACCGCAGCCAGGTGGTCCGGGACAAGACCAGGTACCGACGCAACAGCAAACATAAAAAAGCCCCCGATCATGGGGGCTTCTTTATGTTTATTGGCCTGTCATGCGGAATCAGCTTCCTTCGGGTGGATAGCCATTGTAGCCGCAACCTTTGTCACCACAGAAGATGTACCCCATGATATTGTCGGCATCGTCACGCAGCTGCCACATACTTTCAGCCGGGGCCAGCTTCCTGTCCGAACCAGTGTATTCGGCAAAATCGAACTTTGTCACCCGGGCCGGATGATGTCCCGCCCAGGTCTTAAGGGCAGGGGCTTTGTCGACAATCTCAGGTTCATCGCTCTTTCGGGTGAAGAATCCCTCTTTGTCATGAATGATGGTAACCAGCCGTTCATCCACATAAACAACCTGCAGCCTGTTACCGTCCGACAGCGTCAGGGTTTCCACCCGGCTGCGCTCTGGCGGAGAGGAACCCTCGCTCCCTGAGCCGGAAGCCATGCTGACGACCGTCATGCCGGCAATCAGCAGGCTCAACACAATGCTTGCTTTCATAGCGTCACTCCTTTGTTTTTCCTGCACAAATCCTAGCAAGACCGACATGAATGTCAACTGAACAGCTGGGATTAAAAATGGCAGCAGAACCGCCCGCCGGGGAGCTTCAGCCCAACTCGCCCAGGAGTCCTTCCATCATCCGCTGCGCCTGCCCCACATAGCCACCGCCGAACATGTTGGCGTGGTTGAGGATATGGTAGAGATTGTAAAAGGTCTTGCGGGTGGCATAGCCCGGATCCAGGGGCCAGGTGCTGTTGTATGCATCATAGAAAGCGCCACCAAAACCGCCGAACAGCTCGGTCATGGCGATTTCCGCCTCGCGGTCGCCGTAGTAGGTGGCGGGGTCGTAGATCACCGGGTTGCCCTGATCGTCGTACCCCAGGTTGCCACCCCAGAGATCGCCGTGGAGCAGGGAAGGGACCGGGTCGTGATCCATGAGGACAGAAAAGCTGTCCAGCAGCCTCTCACCCAGACGCTGAATGTTACTCCCCAGGCCCTTGCGGGCAGCCTCTTCGAGCTGAAAGCCCAGCCGGTGCCAGCGCCAGAAGTCCACCCAGTCTGCACTCCAGCCGTTGGGCTGGTGGGTGGAACCGATAGTATTGTCGCGTTTCCAGCCGAAGGCCTCGGCCTGATGCCGGTGCAGTTCCGCGAGCTGCTCGCCGGCCACGGCATTGGAGCCTGATCCTCCCAGGGATATGTATTCCATGGCGATGTAGCTCTGCCCGTCCGCCTGGCCGGTGCAAAGAGGGCGGGGGACACGGATGGCTTGGGCATCGGCCAGCTCTTTCAGTCCTTCGGCCTCGGCCTCGAACATGTCCAGGCGGCTGGCCTGGTTGAGCTTGACGAACCACTGCTGCCCGCCGTCGGAAAGCCGCACGGCGGTATTGATGCAGCCGCCCCCCATGGAGGCAGGCGCTTTGGGCTGGAAGGGCGTGCCTGAGGCTTCCCCGATATGAAGGGCTATCTGCTCCCAGAGGTTCAGGTGTCCTCTCCCTGATCCAGCTTGCGCTGAATGAATCCCTTGGCCTTGACCAGGCTGCTGCCGGTCAGGTCGCTGAGTACCTCATCGGCGATCTGTTCGATCGTGCCGACAACAGAGCGCGGATTCTTAGTGACCGTGTTCGCGGCCCAGAGCATTTTCTCCGACTTCGCCGAGAAGTAACGCATCTGCACACTGAAATAGTTGTCTGAACCCACGTAGCCAGGCCGGTAGATGGCGCGGTAGCCCTGATAATAGTAATCATAGAAGAACATGCTGGAATAGGCATCGGGATACCAGTCCAGCCGGCTGGGTACATACTTATAGTCCTTGTGCACGCCCTTGAGCTGCGCCACCAGCACGCCTTCCACGCCCAGCTTGTTGACCAGGCTGACGATTTCCTCCTTTTCATCGGAATCTGTCGCGTTGGGCATGTACTCGTAGCTGGGAATGACATCCACCCCCTTCTTTTTGGCTTCCTCGACGAAATGCGCTTCGAAAAAACGTTTTGTCACAGGATCCTTGATCAGAGCGATCAGCAAAATCCTGCTGGCAGGCGGTTCATCGATATCGGGCGCTTCCCAGCTTTCAGCCAGCTTGGTGGAAGAACACCCCCCCAGCAGCAGTGCTAGAATGAGTACCGCGAAAAAACGGGGCAGAAGGGCCGGGTTCAGCATATCGGTTTTGCCTTGGGCGAAATCATGGCTGGATGATACGGAGTGAAGTATGGATTATCAACCGGCACAGGCGTTTGCCCAGTCTGTCCCGCACAGCAACACTGGCATAAAAAGAATATTAGAATATTGTTATACACAACGATGCACAGACCGGCGCTGTCAGACCCCGCGACAACGGCCGGCAGCATGAAAAATACACGAACTGCTGATTATTCAATGACTTAACCGCTTTAGGCGCATTTTGACAATAATAGAAATTCATCGGATTTTCAGGCGGATAGCCGCTTTGCCCGCATATTATCCATAAAGTTATCCACAGGCCAAAGCTGAAAAATGACCATGATACTGCGCGTTGCACTGCCGGCACCGGTGTATGGCCTGTTCGACTATTTGCCAGCGAAAAATGCCGTAACGCCAAAGCTGCAACCCGGTCAGCGCCTGCTGGTGCCCTTTGGCCGCAGCGAACGCTGCGGCATCCTGATCGAGGTGACGGATCACACCAGCATTGCCCGAAACCGGTTGCGGGCCGTCCGGGCCGTGCTGGACGACGCCCCCCTGATGGACCGGGAACATCTGGACTATCTCCGCTGGGTGGCCGGGTATTATCATCACCCCGTGGGCGAGGTTCTGCTTTCTGCGCTGCCGGTACGGTTGCGCAAGGGCAAACAGCCCCTGCTTTCCCGTCCGGACCGCGTCCGTCTTCTCGATGCTGACCCCCAGACCCTGGCAATTCTGCAGCGCCGGGCGCCACGACAGTGGCAAGTCATGAATTGGCTCGAATCGCTGGGGGGACAGGCGAGCATGGGCGATCTGCGCAGGCAGTTCGACAGCGTTCATGGCGTCCTGCGGGCGCTGCAGAACAAGGGACTGATCACCCTGGATACGGCGGCATCCCCGGCTGACCCACCACAACAGCCTGATTTTACGCTGGAAGATGAACAGAACCGGGCTATTGCAGCGGTCTCCGCAGGCCTCGGGCGTTACGGCGCCTTCCTGCTGGACGGGGTGACCGGCAGCGGCAAGACCGAGGTTTATCTGCGGCTGGCACAGCAGGTGCTGACACGGGGACAAAACGTCCTGCTGCTGGTGCCAGAAATCGCGCTCACTCCCCAGCTCATCAGCCGGCTGGAAAAACGACTGCCCGGACCGCTGGCGGTGCTGCATTCCGGCAGAAGCGACCGGGAACGGGAACAGGCCTGGCTCATGGCCAGCCGCGGCCAGGCGCGGGTAGTGCTGGGCACCCGCTCAGCGGTCCTCGCGCCCCTGCCTGATCTCGGCCTGGTGCTGGTGGACGAGGAGCACGACAGCTCATACAAGCAGCAGGAAGGCTTCCGTTATTCCGCCAGGGACATGGCGCTGGTACGCGCCCGGCGTGCCGGCTGCCCCGTGGTGCTGGGCTCGGCCACCCCTTCCCTGGAAAGCCTGAAGAATGCCATGGAAGATCGCTACACCTGGCTCAGGCTGACCCGCCGCGCAGGCAAGGCCCGCCAGCCCCGCATGCAACTGCTGGACATCCGCAACCAGCGGCTGCAGGGCGGCCTCTCTCCCCCCCTGCTGCAGGCGCTGGAAGAGACCCTTTCCCGGAGGCAGCAGGCCATGGTGTTTCTCAACCGGCGCGGCTATGCCCCGGTACTCACCTGCTACAGCTGCGGCTGGCTGTCGGACTGTCCACGCTGCGACGCCCGCCAGACCATGCACTATCGTCAGCGGAAACTCATCTGCCATCATTGTGGCAACGAACACCCGCTGCCGGATCACTGCCCCTCCTGCGGCTCTCCCGAGCTGCATCCGCTGGGGCAGGGCACGGAACAGCTGGAGCAGGTATTGCAGCAGCAGTTTCCCGGTCATCCCCTGGTGCGCATCGACCGGGATGCAACCAGCACCAGGGGCAGCCTGGACCAGCTTCTGAAACAGGCAAGGGAAGGGCAGGCCAGCCTGCTGGTGGGCACCCAGATGCTGGCCAAGGGCCATCATTTCCCCGGCGTGTCCCTGGTCGCCATGGTGGATGTGGACGGCGGACTGTTCGGCGCAGACTTCCGTGCCGCCGAACGCATGGCCCAGCTGATCATCCAGGTTGCGGGCAGGGCAGGGCGGGGAGAACATCCCGGACAGGTGCTGATGCAGACCCGCTTCCCTGACCACCCCCTGTTGCAGACCCTGGTGAACGAAGACTATGCCGCCTTCGCCCGTGAAGCCCTGCGGGAAAGAGCACAGGCAGAACTCCCGCCCTGCAGCTATCAGGTGCTGATCCGCGCCAGCGCCAGCAAGGCAGAAACCGCAGAAACCTTTCTGCAGCAGTCTGTTACGCTGATCGAGTCATTGGGGGGGCACGAAATCCAGGTCTGGGGTCCGGTGCCCGCCCCCATGCAAAAACGCGCCGGAAAGTTCCGTTCCCACCTGCTGTTGCAATCGGGAGACCGTCAACAGTTGCAGCAGTTTCTTGGGGCATTCATACCGGCCCTGTCCACCCTGCCCGACGCCACCCGGGTGCGCTGGTCAGTAGACGTGGATCCCCAGGATCTCTACTGATCCCTATCCAGGCTCTCGATCTGTTCCACTACCGATCTGTTTCGCAGATTGCGGCGACGCGTCAAATACCACCAGCCAACCTTCAGCTGCCACAGGGACTGACTCTGTACATAGGTCATTTGCGCCTTCAGGGAGTGCAGGATCAGGTCCCGCAGGGGGCGGTCCGGCTCGAGCGGCTTTACCCCGAAGCGCTGTTCGAAATACACCAGGGCTTTCTCGTGTTCCTGCAGCAGGGCATCCAGAGAGGCGTTCTCGAAGACCTGTATGAAAACCCTGGGGGGAAAGGGGAGCGCCAGGGAATCGGCTGATCTGCTGGTGGTAAGGCTGTATTCCCCTTCAAGACCGGTAATAAATTCGTAGTAGAACTTGTCCTGAACATGGTAGTGCATCAGGAAGAGACGCTTTGCAGGTGAATACCAGCCTTCCACGGCCATCTTCACCCCGCCCGCGCCCACCAAGCCATCGAAATCGAACTGGCTGTCCAGCCCGAAACCCTGCGACCTGGCCCAGTCGCTGATACCCTGAGGGTCGTTCAGGCGTTCGGCATCCTGCACGGACAACAGCAGCTTTTCCGGATGGCTCATTTTACGCACCGACAGCACACCCACCACGGTGACCAGCAGCCAGTATGCTACCGGCAGCAAAACGATCAGGTACAACCAACCACTCATTCCTCACCTCCTGTTCGGATGAAGCCCGACAATTTCTGTTATTATAACGGGTTCGGTCTGATGGGGATCTCGGACTCACCCCACATTCCATTACGAAACATTCAACTGACTGGATTCATTAATGAAATCACAGATTGCCGATCTGGTTTCCATCGCCCTGGACAGCCTGGTAGCCCAGGGCATTGTCGATCCTGAAAAGCGCAGGACAGCCGTGGTGGAACGCACCCGCGATGCCTCTCACGGCGATTTCGCCACCAATGCCGCCATGGTCAATGTCAATGCGGCAGGCATGAAGCCCCGCAATCTGGCGGAAAGGATCATCGGCGCCCTGCCGGAAAACCCGCAGATAACAAAGGTGGAAATCGCCGGGCCGGGCTTCATCAATTTCTATCTGACCCCCGACGCCTATCACGCCGTGGTGCCACAGATCATCCGAGAATCCCACGATTACGGGCGTTCCGATCTGGGCAAGGGAAAGAAGGTTCAGGTGGAGTTCGTCTCCGCCAATCCTACCGGCCCCCTGCACGTGGGTCACGGGCGTGGCGCGGCCTATGGCGCCGTGGTTGCCGACCTCCTGGCCGCCGTGGGCTTCGAAGTGCACCGGGAATACTATGTAAACGATGCCGGGCGGCAGATGAACATTCTCGCCACTTCCGTATGGCTGCGTTACCTGGAACTGGCGGGAGAAGAACTGGCTTTCCCCAGCAACGGCTACAAGGGGGATTATGTGTGGGACATCGCCGCCACCCTGCACCGCGAACACGCCGACGACTACCGCTTCGATACCGACGAAGTCTTCAAAGACATTCCTGCCGATGAACCCGAAGGCGGCGACAAGGAAACGCACATCGACGCCCTCATCGAGCGCTGCAGGCACTTGCTGGGCGACATCCGCTACCGTTACGTGTTCGAGCTGGCCCTGAACACCATTCTGGACGACATCCGCGATGACCTGGAGAAATTTGGCGTCACCTACGAAGAATGGTTCTCCGAGCGCAGCCTGGTGGAGTCCGGCGCGGTGAACAAGGCCGTCGAGCGCCTGCGACATGCCGGCCATCTCTACGAGGAAAAAGGCGCTCTGTGGTTCCGTTCCACGGATTTCGGCGATGAAAAGGACAGGGTGGTGGTGCGCGACAACGGCCAGACCACTTACTTCGCCTCGGATATCGCCTATCACATGGACAAGCTCGAAAGGGGCTTCGACCGGGTCATCGACGTCTGGGGCGCGGACCATCACGGCTACGTGCCCCGGGTGAAGGCCGCCCTGACGGCACTGGGTGATGATGCCGACAAGCTGGACGTGCTGCTGGTACAGTTCGCCATCCTCTACCGCAACGGCGAGAAGCTGGCCATGTCCACCCGCTCCGGCGAGTTCGTCACCCTGCGCCAGCTGCGCAAGGAAGTGGGCCGGGACGCGGCGCGCTTCTTCTATGTCATGCGCAAGTGCGAGCAGCACCTGGATTTCGACCTGGACCTGGCCAAGTCCCAGTCCAGCGACAACCCCGTCTACTACGTGCAGTATGCCCATGCCCGCATCTTCGCCGTGCTGCGCCAGGCGTCGGAAAAACACTTCTCCATCGAGCCGACTGCAGGAGATACCAACCTCGAACTCCTGGTTGCGGACCACGAGCTGGCACTGATGAAAAGCCTCTCCCGATACCCGGAAGTGGTGGAAGCGGCGGCACTGAACGAAGAACCCCACCAGCTCACTCACTACCTGCGCGATCTGGCCAACGACTTCCACACCTATTACAACGCCCACCAGTTTCTGGTGGATGACGACGCGCTGCGGGATGCACGCATCAAGCTCATCCTGGCAACCCGTGAGGTGCTGCGCAACGGACTGAATCTGATTGGCGTATCCGCGCCGGAGACAATGTAAATCATGGCCAGAAGGGACTACAAGAGCCGCGCGGCACGGAGCAGGGGAAAGAAGCCGGTTCCGGTTTGGATATGGCTGCTCACGGGATTCATCCTCGGTGCGGCCTCAGTGGGGTTTGTCTGCCTGAAATACGGCTCATCCCCGGCGCGGGACAACTGGATTGGCGCCAGACCGCCAGCCGCCGGGGGCATCAGCCACGAACCCCAGCGGGTGTCTCCCGAACCTGCCAGGGTGGCCAAGCCAAAATTCGATTTCTACAACCTGCTGCCTGACCAGGAGGTGCTGGTGCCAGACGAGGAGATCGAACGGCAGGTGAGGAAAGCGCCGCCACCCAGGCCGCAGGAGCCTCAGCAGGCCACACCACCCAAAAGCGCGGGCAGCGGCAAACGCTATATCGTTCAGGTCAGCTCTTTCCGCAGCAGCAAGGACGCCAACACGCTCAAGGCCAAGCTGGGACTGCTGGGCCTGCGCGCCAGGGTCAACAAGGCCAATATAAAAGGCAGCACCTGGTATCGCGTTCAGCTGGGACCATACAGCAACGCCGCCGCCATGCAGGACGTGCGCAAACAGCTGGCCAGCAGCGGCTATCAGTCACTTGCCATCGCACTGAAGCCCTAGTCGAGTAGATCGGCCATTGCTGGCTTTCACCCTCACAGAACCGGACGTGCGGATTTCCCGCATCCGGCTCTTCCGAGCAGGTCACCCGGATTGAGCGGGAGCCAATTGTCTGGGC
>NZ_JBHNMF010000031.1:0-16486 GCF_048562965.1 Thiolapillus sp.
TCCAGAATAAAGAAGAAGTTGCTGATAGTGGCTGCGTCGGCATCGGTCGTTGTCGCTACGGCAGCAGGTGTGTATTACTGGGATGCGATGCTGGTGGGTATCGTGGCGGTATTGCTGTGGCTGAAAAAGATGGCGACCCTGAAGGGGTTGCTGATTCTGCTCAAGAAACTGCCTTTTCTGCTGCTGCTGGGTATGAAGCGCCTGGTGATCAAGGTAACAAGCCGCTTCCTGCTGTTCAGCGCCCACCTGCGTTTTTACCGGGTGCAAAGGTTACTGCGTTACCTTCGGGTACGGGCTTATCTGGTAAAAAGACGACTCAAATATCACTGGGGTGATCTCAGTGGTGTGGAGCAGATGCTGGCCACCGTGGCGGCATTGCCCCTGGTCATCGTACTGTCGGTACTGCTGGTGATCTTCGTATTGCCGAAAGCCGTTTTTTCCTTTCTGGGCAACAAGATCAAGGAGCATTCCAGTGCTGCGGTGCTCAAGCAGGCGGCGCAATTCGGTGTGAAGGAAAAGCTGCAACTGGCAGACAGGAAGATCAAGGAAAAAATCCGGGAAAAACTCCTGCGAAAGCGGCGTGGGAAAGCTGCAGGTGGGAAAACGGAGGACGTTACTGCCGGGGCTGACGATAGAGAACATACAGGGGAGTGACCACCGCTGCCGCGATATAGCTCCATTGCAGAGCGCCGGGGCCGGCATTGCCTGTCACGTGAAGCAACGTGGCGCCGGCTCCAAAGCCCAGGGCAATGGCTGTCTGGGAGTAATAGCTTTTCAGGAACAGGTAACGGTGTGCCGAGGTATGTTTCGCCAGGTCGAAGAAGCGCTTGTTGAATGCCAGGCGGAAGAAGGATGTGCAGAAAGTGATCAGTATCAGCGTGGTGAACAGCCACCCCAGGCTGAGCCGGCTGTCCACCGTGGCCCGCATCAGCCAGGACAGGCAATAGCCGGCAACGGCAATCATGTAGATCCGCTGGCTGGGCATATGGTCGATGCGGTTCTTGATCAGGTAGAACAGGGCGCTGAACGTCAGTCCCAGCAGGATTACCAGCGCCCCCAGTTTCCAGAAACTTTCGTGAGCGAGAAGAAACAGGGAGATCATCCAGAAATAACTTTCCAGGAACAGGAAAGGACCGTCGAGGAAAAAAACCGGGCGGGAGCCATACGTGTCCCGGTACCGCAGCAGTTCCCCAAATCCCAGGGGCGGATCGTCCCGGAGGTTGGCCGGCAGTTCCATGGGACTGGAAAGCAGAAAGAAAGAGGTCAGGCCCAGTATCCCGATCAGTGACGAAATCAGGAACACCGACAGATAACCCGCCTTGTCCAGCAGCAGCCCGCCAAACAGCACGCCCATCTTGATAATGATGACCACCACCACCTGAAAATTGCCGAACCGCTTGCCGGTGTTGGTATCGTCCAGGGTTTCGTAGAACAGGGCGCGCTGGGTTATCCAGAAGAAGCAGTTGTATGCGCCATTCACCAGGGCGAACAGGAACAGAAAGCCAGGCTGCTCTTCCAGGAAGACCAGTGCGAGCAAGGTGATTTCGATGAGGAAGGACGCTGCGATGATGAAGCTCAGCGGCAGTGTCTTGTGTACCCGGTCCCATGCCCACAGGGTCAGTACGAAGCCCACGCCGGTAGTGGCGATAAAACCGCTGATATCAGCCAGGCTGTATCCGAGCCGCCACAGGAATACCGGGATGAAAAACGGAAACAGGCCGATAAGAAAGGAATGCAGCCCCAGAAAGCGGTAGAAAAGGCGTGTGGCCGTGGGAAGCCTGGAGGCCATCAGAAAATATCCCGCTGATCGATTTCCAGGGCGTCCAGTCGCTGGAAGTGCGCGCTCAGATCCTCTGGCTTTCCATAACGCGGCACGTCATGCATGGCGGTGAAAGGGCGGGAGTTCACTTCCAGGAAGATGCATTTCTGCTCGTTCCAGGGAGTCTCAATGCCTTCCTCCATGATCACGTCGATGCCGAGGATGTTGGCTCTGAAGAGCTTCAGTATGCGGAGAAACAGTGCCCGGTTGACAGGTGGAAGGCTGTCAGCGGGGAGGGTTTCCACCACGCCGCCGGGCACGAGGGAGATGCGATTGAAAAGGATGATCTCCCGGTTTTCTTCAGGAATGGATGCGAGGCTCAGTCCCTGCTTTTTCAGATAGCGTCTTATCATGCGGGTTTTCGGTATGGGATGAATCACGGGATACAGTCCCATGTCCTTTCTCACCTGGTTTTCACGGTCGATGAGTTCGCCGATGCTGGCTGTACCGTCACCGATCACGAATGGCGGGTAGCGCCGGATCACGGAAATGATTTCACCGTTTCCCACCAGTACCCGGTAGTTCCTGCCCTGCAGGTATTTTTCGACCATCGACATGGGCCACCAGATCTTCACCATCAGTGCTGCTTTCCACAGCTCGCGGTAGTTGCGGATGGGGAAATGACTGCCGCGGGAGAAACCCGATACGTTGGGTTTGATCACCAGGGGGAAACCGTGCTGTTGCGCAAAACGGTGAGCCTGCCAGGGACTGAAAAAGATTTTCCCTTCGGCGTGAGGAATGCCATTTGCCGCGAACACCTCCCTGGCCTGCGCCTTGGAGCGACAACTCTTGCGCACGTCAAGGGAGTTGTAGCTGGTGCAGCCGTGGAGGAACAGCCGGTCGATCCAGGCATAGAGGGTCTTCTTCAGCAATTTCATGCGCGCATCCTGCTGTTGAGAAACAGCATGGGCCAGAAGATGTTCTTGCGGGGCTGTTTCAGAGGAATGGACTTCGTCAGCAGCGCGAGGTCGCGCATGGCAGAACGGATGAACCTGTGGTGCACCTGGGAAGGTATGTTCGTGTCCAGCAGGCACAGTGGCATGGGGACAAACAGATTGATCTCGATGATCCGGAACTGCCCTTCCAGCACGGCTTCAAAACTGTCTGCACGCAGTCCGACGCGGGCAATGCGGAAGGCGGGTAGTTCATTCATGTATTGCCACAGCTGCTGCTGCGCTTCCTGTGTAAGACCGGTGACCGTCCTGTGGCGGGTCGATGGATTGAGGATGCTATTGACCGGCCAGTCCTGTCCGCTGCTGTTGAGGGTTTCGGTCACGGAAAGCGCTGCCGGTTCGGAACCGGATGCTTTGCGGCGGATATAGAACACTTCGAATTCACGCCTGCCCGGGGCTGCGTCCTGAAACAGGTAGGGAATGTCACCGTTGAGCATGTTATTGCGGAGCTTGTCGAAGCAACCCTGGTCGTTGGCAACCAGGATGCCTCTCGCGTTCTGTCCCCATTCGGGTTTGAGAAACACCGGCCAGCTTTCCGGCTTGCTGTCAGCAGTGAGTTTTTCCTGGTGCAGGCGCCATTTACCGGGAATGCTGCTGTCCATTTCCAGCTTGGAGAACAGCCGCTTGCTGCTGCTGAACCAGGGAGCGTTCAGCTGGAAATAACGCCAGGGGCGGGCGCCGATGCGCAGGCACCAGAACATGTACCAGAAGACCAGACGGATGCGCATTGTCAGGTGAAGGCTTTCCCTTTCAGGGCGTCGTCGGAATAGACGTGCAGGCTGAGGCTGGGAGACAGCGCGGTTACGCGATGAATGGCATTGTTGTAGCAGTTTGCATCGCCGGCGGCGTAGATGTGCTGCCCCTTGCTCCTGATGACAGTTTCCGTCAGCAACAGACCCTGGTCCGTTTCGCGATAGTGCTCCATCTGCAGCTGTCCTTCCAGTACATAGACGAATGCAAACTGGGGATGTCCGTGGATAGGCGTCACGGCACCCTGATCCCATCGGGCGACCATGACTTCTGCCCCATTGTCTTCGCGGAGCAGAATGCTGCGGGAATAGCAGTGTGGCGCATGGGGGAAATCCCCCTGTAGCCGGAAGCGGGCACTGAGCGTCAGCAGGCGTGCTTCGTCATCCAGCCCTGCAATGAGATCACGCAAAAGGACCCGGGTGTCGTCCGGCAGGTTGGCCAGGGTATGTGTTTCAGCCTTGCAGGTGTTCATGCATCAGCTCCTTGCCGGCGGCTACCAGGGTACTGAAAAAGCTGTCCACATCAGCACGGGAATAGTCGGGATGGGTAATCAGCAGCCTCAGGGTCAGTTTTTCCTCGATATAGGCGATGCCTACCAGGCTGATACCCTGCTTGAACAGCCGGTTGCGCAGTTCCAGGTTGAATTCATTGGCGGGTAGGTTTTCCGGTGTCCTGAAGTGGAAGCAGACATTGAAGGATTCACGGGGCACGGTCATCTCCAGTTCCGGGATGCCATGAACCACCTGCTCCGCGTATTCGCTCAGGGCGAGATAATGGCGTATGCGCTCAGCCAGGCCTGTCTTGCCGAAAAACTTCCAGTCGAGAAACCATTTCAGGCTGTCCACTCGGCGACCGCACTGCAGGGAGGCGGTGCCCATGTCCAGTTCCGCATTCTTGTCTTCTTCGCGGAACAGGTAGCTGTGCTCTCCCGCGCTGCAGACACAGCGCAGAGTACCCCGGTGATGATTGAACAGCAGCACATTGCACATCAGATTGGTGCCGGCCATCTTGTGGAAGTCCCAGGTGAAGGAATCCAGCTGTTCGATGCCGGGAAGGAAATGCTTTCTCAGTTCGTCGTCGAGGAGGGCAGCGCCGCCCCAGGCACCATCGCCGTGCAGCCAGAAGCCGTATTTTTCCCGCAGTTCCACGAGTGGGGGAAGCGAATCATAAGCGCCCCTGACGGTGGTTCCGAGGGTGGCGCAGACAAAGAAAGGAATTTTTCCATTTTGACGGTGCTGTTGCAGAAGACGTTCCAGTGCCTGTAGCTGCATGCGTCCGTGTTCGTCAACGGGCACCTTGATGAGGTTGTGAGTGCCCAGCCCCAGAATATTGGCCGCCTTGTCCAGGGAGTAGTGGGCATCGGCGGATACGAAGGCAAGCAGGGGGCTGTGGCCGAACAGGCCATGTTCCTTGCCGGTTTCGATCGCCTGGTTGCGTGCGGCGAGCATGGCAATCATGTTCCCGTTGCTGGAGCCCGTGGTCATCTGGCCTTCACCTTCTGCGAATCCGGCCAGATCCAGCATGGTATCGAGCATGTAATGCTCCATCAGCGTGGAAACCGGCGCGCCTTCATAGGTGCAGGCCGAGGTGTTGGTAACCGCGGTGATGATCTCTCCGACGATGGATGGCAGGTTGGCGCCGGACCACATGCGGTTGAGGAAACCGGGATGCCCCGTCTTTACCGAGTGCTGGAGATACTTCCCGATCCACTGAAACAGCTGCTGCCAGTCGCCATCCGCGTCTTTCTTCAGATCCAGTTCTTCCGCCAGTGTTTCAGGGTCCAGGTAGTCCAGAAACTTTCCCTGTTTGCGCCCGGCATGGTACTGCTCCGCCAGCGCCAGCAAGCGTTGGAATATTGCTTCTTCATTCATGAACTATTCTGGATTGGTGCGGTATTGGCGATTGAGAATGAACAGAATGATACCAGACACCAGGATGGAAACGGCAGCATAGAAAAGCGAACCCCCATCGCCCTTGCCCTCATGGAGCACTTCCACGCCCAGTGGTGAGAACAGATGAAAGAAGACGGCGCCCGACATTACAACAGTAGCCATCAGCCCCCCTATACATTGCAGGGTGGCGCGCCGGGGCAGGTTTGCGCCGGGTGAAAGCTTCTCCAGCAACCAGAAAACAAGGGGCGACAACAGGATGAGGGATGTCAGCAGTTCAAAGCTGCCGATCAGGTAGGCGCCATATCGGGAGAACAGGCTGCCCAGGCTTTCACCAAGGTAGGTTTGCAACCAGTTGCCAATGGTAGTGAAGATATACACGGTGTCCGGGTGCCCCGTGAATTTGTAGTACAGGGAAGTCAGGAATACCTTGCAGATCCAGGCGACCAGTATCCAGCTCAACAGAGGGATGATTCGGTTTTTCATGTTTTTACAAACTCCTATTGAATGACCTGGGGCCAGTATCTGTCAGCGGCCTCGATCCAGTGATCCCTGTCGGCGCTCCAGTCCGCCTGGGTCTGTTGGTCGTAGTTCAGGTACAGCTTGCCATCGTGGATGGTCCATTGCAGAGGGTCTCCTTTCGCCGTGTCATTGTGGGCAACCGCCCAGGCGCAATAGCCACCGTACTGGGGTATGTATTTTCCCGGATTCATCTGAAACATCCTGCGGTGTCCGGCACTGGCGAAATACCAGTTCGCCCCCTTGTATCTGAGTTTGAATCTGCTGTCGCCTTTGACCGGTTTGCCGTCGGTAAAATAGGCCACCGGGTCATAGCCGCCTACTGCGCTGCTGCTGAAAAAGGAGGTGTATATCAAATCCTGGGCGGCGGCAGCTGTAAACAGAAGCAGTGTCCCGGCAAACATGGCAATCTTCGCTACATTCATTTGTGCTACCCTGTTTTGCGAAATCTTGTGGATTCCCCAGAAAAGACCCGTCTGCCGGCCAAGTTCTTTCTTTCATCTCCTCAAGCAAAAAAAATGCTTCTAATGCTTCACTTTCCCTCAAAATCTAGTAAAATGCCACGTTTACCTTGATTCAGTTTGATGCTGGATCGTTGGATTACATTGAATTTTAAGGCTTTTAATCAATATGGTTACCATTCGTCTTGCCAGAACCGGTGCGAAAAAGCGCCCTTTCTACCACATCGTTGCTACGGATTCCCGGAATCCCCGTGATGGCCGCTACATCGAGCGCCTGGGATTTTTCAATCCTGTAGCCAAGGAAAATGAAGAAGCTCTGCGCATTGATCTGGAACATGTTGACAGCTGGGTTGCCAAAGGCGCCCAGATGAGCGATCGCGTGGCCCAGCTGGTCAGCCAGTACCGCAAGCAGGGTCAGAGCGAGGCAGCCTGAGGGTTGTTGCGCGCCGCCTGAGCTATGATGGATAGCCAGGTTGAAGAACAGAGCATCGAGGGTGACGGGCCGGACCGGCTGGTCACCCTCGGTCGTATATCCGGTCTGCACGGTGTCCAGGGTTGGCTGAAGGTATTTTCCGATACCCGGCCCAGAGAGAACATCCTGAACTATTCGCCTTGGTACCTGCAGCGCGGTCAGGGCTGGGAGAAGTGGATACCGGAAAAGGGCCGCAGGCAGGGAAAGCTGGTCCTGGTGAAGCTGCAGGGCTGCAATGAAAGGGAAAGTGCCCGGGAACTGATGGATTCGGCTGTTGCCGTGCGCCGCAGCCAGTTGCCCGAAGAGAACGGTGAGTATTACTGGACCGATCTGGAAGGACTGCGGGTCGTCACTACCCAGGGTGTTGAACTGGGCAGGGTGAGCCATTTGTTTGAAACCGGCGCCAATGATGTGCTGGTGGTGCAGGGAGAGCGGGAACGCCTGCTGCCCTGGATATGGAAGCAGGTGATCCAGGATGTGGATCTGGCGCAGGGACGTATTGTCGTGGACTGGGATCCGGAATTCTGATGCGCTTTGATGTGATCACCCTGTTTCCGGAAATGTTTCAGGCTGCGAGGCTGGGCGTGACCGGCAAGGCGCTGGAAGGTGAGCAGGCCAGCCTGCAGTTGTGGAATCCCCGGGATTACACGGAAGACAACCACCGTACCGTGGATGACCGGCCATACGGTGGTGGTCCGGGCATGGTGATGAAGGTGGTTCCGCTCAAGGCGGCGCTGCAGCAGGCAAAGGATGCCGCGCCCGACAGCCGGGTGATTTATCTCACCCCCCAGGGGCAGCGTTTTGATCAGAAAGCTGCCCGGGAAATGGCGCAGCGCAGCGGCATAATCATGCTGGCGGGCCGCTACGAAGGAATCGATGAACGGCTGGTGGATTGCTGTGTGGACGAGGAATGGTCCATTGGAGACTATGTATTGTCCGGCGGTGAACTGGCCGCCATGGTGATCATGGATGCGATTACCCGATTGCTGCCCGGTGTATTGGGCCACGCGGAATCCGCCGAGCAGGATTCCTACATGAACGGACTGCTGGATTTTCCCCAGTACACCCGGCCGGATGAACTGAATGGCCGCGATGTTCCGGCGGTGCTGCTGTCCGGCGATCATGCCGCCATCGGACGCTGGCGGCTGCAGCAGGCTCTGGGACGCACCTGGTTGCGCCGGCCTGATCTGCTGGAGCAGCGGGAACTCTCCGATGAGGAGGAGCGTCTGCTGGAAGAATTCATACGCACCCATCAGGGAGCGTCGGCGTCTTCATAGGTCAAGTTGAAGACAGGGTATTTTGATTAACTATTCGCGCCGTGAGGCGCCAACACTGGTAGAGGAGCAACAACGATGAGCAATATCATCCAGGAACTCGAAGCTGAACAGATGAACAAGGACATCCCGGATTTTGGTCCCGGTGATACCGTTGTTGTTAAGGTCAAGGTAAAGGAAGGCAACCGTGAGCGTTTGCAGGCCTTTGAAGGCGTGGTTATCGCCAAACGCAACCGAGGACTGAATTCCGCGTTCACCGTACGCAAGATGTCTCATGGCGAAGGTGTGGAGCGCGTGTTCCAGACCTACAGCACCATGATCGACAGCATCGAGGTCAAGCGACGTGGCGACGTGCGCCGCGCCAAGCTGTATTACCTGCGTGGCCGCACCGGCAAGGCCGCACGTATCCGCGAAAAGCTCAAGTAAGCGGACTGAAGCAGTGTTTAACGAAGCCGCCATGCCTTTTCCGGCATGGCGGCTTTCATGCGTCTGACAGGCTGAAAATCCTATGACCACCAGCTTCTACTGGCACGATTACGAAACCTGGGGTACGGACCCGCGCCGGGACCGGGCGGTGCAGTTTGCCGGCCTGCGCACGGATCTGGACTTCAATCCCATTGGCCGGCCCCTGATGGTCTATGCAAAACCCGCCGATGACATGCTGCCCCAGCCGGGAGCCTGTCTGGTCACGGGTATCACGCCACAGCATGCACGCAAGGAAGGTGTTTGCGAGGCGGATTTCTTTCGTGCTGTCCACGACGAGCTGTCACGGCCGGGCACCTGTGCCCTCGGCTACAACAGCATCCGCTTCGATGACGAGTTTACCCGCTACGGGCTGTACCGCAACTTCTACGACCCTTACGCGCGGGAATGGCAGAACGGTAATTCGCGCTGGGATATTATCGATACGGTGCGCCTCATGCGCGCCCTGCGGCCGGAAGGGATCAACTGGCCCGTGGTGAATGAAGACGGGGTGACCAGCTTCAGGCTGGAACTGCTGACCGCGGCCAATGGTATCGAGCACGAAGGGGCGCATGATGCCCTGGTGGATGTCCGCGCCACCATTGCACTGGCGAAGCTGGTAAAGGAAAAGCAGCCCCGCCTGTTCGACTATGTATTCAACAATCGTGACAAACATAAGCTTGCACAGCAGCTCAGCGTGCGAGACCAGCATCCCGTCGTGCATGTGTCTGCAAAATACCCGGCCCGCCTGGGCTGTATTGCTGTTGTAGTGCCAGTGGCGCAGCATCCCACCAATCGCAATGGCATCATCGTTTATGATCTGCGCACCGATCCCCAGCCCCTGTTCGATCTCAGCGTGGAGCAGATCAGGGAGAAACTCTATACGCCCAGCAGCGAGCTGCCGGAGGGGGAACTGCGCATTCCACTGAAAATGATCAGCATCAACCATGCGCCGGTGGTGGTGCCGCTGAATACCCTGACAGATGCCGCGCGTGAGGAATGGGCGCTTGATTCTGTATCAGAGCAGCGACACCTGCAGGCCATACGCAATGCCCCGGAGTTACAGAAAAAGATTCAGCAGGTGTTTGGCGAGCGCCATTTCGAGGAGACGACAGACCCGGATCAGAATCTGTACGGCGGCTTCCTTTCAAACAACGACCGGCGCCTGTGCGAGCAGGTGTTGCGCAGCAGTCCGGAAGAACTGTCCAGGCTGCATCCGGCATTCGAGGATGTTCGTCTGCCCGAGCTGCTGTTCCGCTATCGTGCAAGGAACTGGCCGCAGACCCTGAGTACGGATGAACGGCAGCGTTGGGAGGAATACCGCAGGATCCGTCTTACCGATCCGGCAGGGGGAGGCAGCATCACCCTTGCGGAATACCGCCGCCAATTGTCCCGCATGGTGATTGATCCTGAGCTCACGGAAGAACAGCGTCAGCTGGTGGACGCCTTGCTGGACTGGCCGCAGGAAATCGGGTTCTGAACCGGTCGCAGTCTGCTGAAGGTTCTGCCCCTGCCGTGGTGTTTTCCTCGAAAGTGGAAGTGGCAGACTGCCGGCCCGCCGGTCCAGCGGTGAAGCATGTACCGCTAGGCAGCCTCTTTCTGTGTGGCCTGCTCTGACATCAGCACTTCCTTGCTGATGCGCTTGGTAAAATAGTAGACGCGTTTCAGAGATTCGAGCAGCTCGGTCTCGGTCTGGTAGGTAAGGCGACGGGAGGGTGCATCCGCGGTGATGCGGCGCACGATGTGACGCTCTATCTCGCTGACGAGCTGGTTGATCCTGTTCTTGGCCTTGACGACTTTCCTGGCAGGTTTCCGGTCCATGCGGGTCACCGCCTGGGTGGCTTTTTCCAGCAGCCGGATCAGTTCGTCCACCAGGTTGTCGATGAGTTCGCGGGTCTTTTCCCCCACTACCAAGCCTTCTCTGACGCGTTTGCGCCCCAGGTGAATGAGATGCAGTTTCAGACTGTCGCCGATGTTCTCGTAATAGGAAGCGATGGCCAGGTAATGATGGGCCAGTTCGACTTCACGGGTGCTGAGATCGCCTTTGGACAACTGCTGCAGGTAGTCCAGGATGGGACCGTGCAGCATGCCGATTTCACTGTCCATGCGGTTCAGCTCTGACAGTTCTTCCGATGTGCCGTCCATGGCCAGCTTCACGCCCTTGCGCAACATGGGCAGTACCCGTTCGGCCATGCGCCCCAGTTCCATGCGTACACGGTCGAGGGCGAGTGCAGGCGTGTCCAGCAGGGTTTCATCCAGGTATTTGGGCACCACCTTGCCTGCTTTTTCCTCCTCGGTCACTGGCACCATCCAGGTCACCATTTTTGCAAACCAGGGCGTGAAACCGATGAACAGCAGGGTGTTGCCCACGTTGAACAGGGTATGGGCGTTGGCAATCTGCCGGGGAGTTTCTGCCGCCAGGCGTTTTATGCCTTCCAGATCTGTATGCTGTGGCGAGATACTGCGGATCAGTGCCGCAAATTCGGGTATGAACCAGAACCAGACGAAAACTCCCAGGGTATTGAAGGTGATATGCACCATGGCAGCGCGCAGGGCTTCCCTTGATTTTCCGATGGCCGCCAGCAGGGCGGTAACGCAGGTGCCGATATTGGTGCCGAAGACCAGCGCTATGCCCTGGTCGAGTGTGATCAGGCCCTGGGTGGCGAGGACGATGATCACGCCGGTGGTGGCGGATGAACTCTGCACCACCGCAGTGAAGGCTGCACTGGCCAGGATGCCATACAGCGGGTGCTTCATTTCCTGCAGGAACTGGATGAATGGCGGGTAATCCCGCAGCGGAGAGGTGGCGTCACCCATGAGGCTCATGCCGAAGAAAATCATGCCGAATCCGAAGACCATGGTGCCGGTGCGCTGCAGCACTTCGTTCCTGCTCAGGAACTGCATGGCAAAGCCCAGTGCGATGAACAGCAGGGCAAAATGCGTGATCTTGAAGGCGATGATCTGGGCGGTGATGGTGGTGCCGATACTGGCGCCCATGATGATGGGAATGGTCTGGCTCAGGTGCATCAGACCGGCAGAGACAAAGCCCACGACGAGTACCGTGGTGACCGAAGAGGACTGGATGATAGCCGTAACCAGGGCGCCGGCGACTACACCCTTGAAACGGTTGGTGGTCATGCGCGCCAGCAGGGTCTTGAGGCGGCTGCCGGTGCTTGCCTTCAGGGCATTGGTAAGTAGTTCCATGCCATACAGGAAAATGGCAAGACCACCCAACAGCCCCATGATGATGGCGCTGTATTCCAGTTCCTGCGTGTTCATGAGCGGATAGGAGGCCGGTCAGTCATCGGTCCAGTGTTTGAGTGCTTCGATGATCTTGCGTGCCTGATCCTTGCTGGATATGTTGAACTTGGATTTTGCCATGTACTCGCCGTTGCGCTTCTGGTAGCGGCGAATGGTGTACTTCTCCGGGCCGTATTCCTGCTTGGCGTTGTTCCAGTCCTGGTAGCGGAAAATGATGGTGGTCCAGGCGCCTTTGGTGAGGATTTGCTTGTCCAGTTCCTTGACCAGTTCTAGGTCGCCTTCTTTGTAACTGATGCTGATTTCGTCGGGTGTGCTTGCCATGGGTCGTTTCTCCTCAGGTGGCGCCGTTGCGCTTCAGAAGCAGCGCAATATCGCTCAAATTCAGGGATTTTGCAATCTGCAGTGCAGATTGCCCGCTGGCATCGGTTACGGTGACATCGGCACCGAAGTTGACCAGGTGTTTTGCCAGCTTGTGGTTGCCCTGGCGGATGGCGATCAGCAGCGCTGTATCGCCCCTGTCGTCCCGGGCCTCGAGATTGGCACCGTGATCGACCAGATAGCGAACCGCCTCACGTTCGCTGATTCCCTGCTGTGCCAGTTCGAGCAGCATGGGTGTGGCCTCCAGGGTGGCGCCTGCCTTGAGCAGCAGGTCGGCAATGCGCGGGTTGGCGGTAAAGATGGCATGGTAGATGGCGGTGTGACCCCGGACATCCTTGCGGTCGATGTCGACGCCATGTTTGATCAGCAGACGGGTGATGGCGAGCCGGCCATTGCGCACGGCCACGTGCAGGGGAGCAAAGCCGTCCCGGTTCAGCCGGTTCATGTCCGAACCCCAGGCGATGTGGCGTTCGATCTGTTCGATATCACCCCGCTGCATGGCGAGATAGAGCGTGACTGTGGGTTTTTCCGGCCCACTGCAGCCCGCAAGGAGGAACAGCACAAGAATCAGCAGAGGGATAGTTTTCATATGTGTTGAATGGTGTTACTTTGAGTCCATGATAGCAAAGGAATTTCCGGTTGGTACATGCTGACAAAAATACTTTTTACGCTGGCCGTGATTGCAGTGGTTTTTGCCATGGTCCGATTTCGGGATCGCCCGGCGAGAAGGCCGGCTCCCCTGCCGGTAAAGAAGACCGGACGACCCTGGATAAAGGTGCTGGCGATAGCAGTTATCGTTCTGATGCTGGCAGGCACGGCTGTGATTATCTACCTCAATTGGCGGGATAGCCACCAAATCATGCAAGTACAGGTGATCGACAGCGGTTCTGGCAGAGTCAGCAACTACAAAGTGTATCGGGGTGAATTGCAGGAGCGCCGTTTTGTTACGGTGGATGGCCGTCAGGTTCAATTGGCGGAAACCGAGCGGCTGGAGGTGGCTGCAGCGCCATGAGTATTACAGATTACGTGATCCAGACCGCCTATGAGCTGGAAGAGTCCGAGCGTTATCAACGCAAAAAAAGGGCTGTATACGATCTTCTGGAAAATCCCCATTCGAGTATTCGCCCCTATTTCGATATCTTCATGATGCTGATGGTTATCAGCAGTGTCTTTGTTCTGCTCTTCAGCGTCAAGCACCATCTTGGAGCCTGGGCCGGCTGGTTCGAGAATGCAGTTCTGGTTTTTTTTATTCTGGAATACCTGGGGCGGTTGTGGGTGTATGACGATGTTCACAAGGTCGTGCTGGAAGAATACGAAAAAAGTGAACTGATCAATGAGCCGTTTCGTCTGTCCAAGGCATTTCGGTCGGTATTCCGCAGCAAGTGGCGCTATATCAGTTCACCCATGGCCATTATCGACCTGCTTGCCATCCTCCCGAGTTATCGTGCGTTGCGTATCCTGCGCCTGTTTCTGCTTTTTCGGCTGTTCAAGGTCTTCCGCTATGCGCAGAGCATGCAGCAGTTCGGATCGATACTGCAGGAGAAACGCGTCGAACTGGTCACCCTGTTCGGGTTCCTCATGTTCGTGCTGCTGGTGGCGTCCTCTGCGATCTACCTGTTTGAATCTCCTCAGGCCGGTGGACATGTAGAAGGTTTTTTCGAAAGTATCTACTGGGCGCTGGTGACCATTTCCACCGTGGGTTACGGCGACATCACACCCCACACCGTGGAGGGTCGCATGGTCACCATGGTGCTGATCGTGAGTGGATTGGGGGTGATCTCGTTTTTTACCTCCATCATCGTTTCCGCATTTCAGGAAAAGATGGGTGAGGTGCGGGACCGGCGAGTGGCCATGCTGCTGGAAAAGGAGCGCGGTTACACGGTTATTTGCGGGTTCGGCAGGATCGGGCAGGTCGTGGCCGAGTATCTTGCCAGAGACAAGCTGCCTTTTGTGATCATCGAACGGGATGAAGAAGCCGTGCAGCTTGCCCGGCGGCAGGGTTATCTTGTGGTGCAGGGGAAGGCCGAGCGTATTGGACTGCTGCGGACGCTTGGTGTCGGCCGGCAGGCAGGAAAGGTGCTTTGTCTGACCGGCGATGATGTGATCAACGTTTTTGTCACACTGTCGGCCCGCCAGCTGGACAGCAATATCGAGATCATTTCACGGGCGAATCATCACCAGACCCTGAACAAGCTGATGCTTGCGGGAGCCAACCATGCCCTGGAGCCGTTCAAGATCGTGGGTCTCATCGCCGGAGAATATGTAGGTCAGCCGGTTGCCTTCGAGGCCATACACGATATTGTCATGGGAGAGAACGATATAACACTGGAATCCATAAAAGTCCCCTGTGATTCTTGGATGGACGGGAAAACCATCGGAGAGCTTCCCCTGGAAGACATGCGGCTCATTCTGTTCGGCGTCATTACTTCGCCAAACCGGAGCAGTGACCATGTGCGCAGTCATTTTGATCTGAAATCATTGCGGTTCCAGTTCAATCCCGGAGCGGATTTCGTGTTGTTGGGTGATGATATGCTGCTGGTATTCGGGCATAAATACAGTGTGTTGCATATCCGCCAGAAACTGAAATCAGCAACTTATTCGAAATGAGCTATGTGATGATGGCTGTCTGGTACAGAATGTGGTTTCAATCCGGAAGGATGTGTCGACATGCGTAGTACACTAAAAAAAGTGGTGGTGGTGGGAAGTTGCCCCGTCGGTATGGAAGTGGCCCGTCAGCTCATGGAGCGCGGGGAATCCGTCAAGATGGTCGACGATCTCAAGACCGATGTCGAAAAGGCCAGAACCCGGGGGTTCAACGTCGAGCAGATCAATCTGCAGGACGATGACGCGCTCAGGCGCGTGGGTATCGGCGATGGTGCGGACATCCTGTTTGCGCTGCTCGATGATGACGCGAGCAATGTTTTCCTGCTGATCTCCGCCCGTGCCATCGCTCCAAACCTTCCCATTGTTTCCATCAGCGGTGTACGGGATACAATCGTGCGTCTGTATGCCGCCGGTGCGACCAAGGTGATCGACCCCTACCGCATCAGTGGCTACAAGATCTACGAGCATATGCACCGTTTGCTGATCGCGGAAACCCTGGGTTGCACTGTGTTTGGCCGGGTGGATCTGGATATTGCTGAAATCCATGTGACCGAGAAGAGTTTTCTGCATGGCAAGTATCTGGATGAACTGTCGCTGAGTGATCGTTACAATCTGATTGTGCTGGGTGTGGTCGACCGTGAATACGGAGATAATCTGATTTTCGCCACGGATCCCAAACGGCACAAACTGGACGGAGGTGATGTCCTGGTAGTGATCGGACCGGAAGATGCTTTTGCACAATTTCAGCATGATATCGAGACCGAGGAGAATTTCCCTGGCGATGCGCATTCCTGAGGCGGCCATGCGTGTATTGTGGGTGCTGTCCCTGGCGCGTGCCGAATCGCTGCACTACGAGGCCAGCTACAAAGGACCGTTCAGCGCAGGGAAGCATCTGCCCATCGCTGCCGTTCAGTTGGACAGCGAGTACAAGGCTTTGCCTTCCGGGGAAAAGGTTTTGCAGACCACCATGCATGTCACCTCCAAACCCTATGACTTTGTGGAAGAGCACTTCCCGTTCCGGGTGCGCTATCGCAGCCTGTATGCACCCGGGAGAAAGCACATGCTGGCGGTGGAGAAGTATGAGAAGACCTCCCGGATCAAGCATGAGATCAGCTGGGTGGATGTGGAGCAGCACCAGTTGCTGCGGTTCCGTCACAAGGGCAAGAGTGTGGGGCAACGGCTGTTTCCGGTATCGTTGCAAAACTGGCTGGAGCCCGGTGAGCGCTTTGAGTTTCACAAATACTCACGGCATGGTTTCCGGAAAGGACTCCAGGACTGGCTTTCCATGCTGCAGGTGGTGCGGACTCTGTCAATGGAAACGGGCAGGGTGTACCGGTTTCCCGTGACCGACGGCAAGCACCTCTATCACTATACCGTCAAAGTGCAGAAACAACACAGCATCGAGATGATGGACGGGAGCAGGCGCAAGGCCTGGAAACTGCGTTTTGATGCGGTGGAAGGGGGAGCCGGGGCCGGCGCACCGTCCGTTGTATGTCTGGCTGGCCGATGATGCACAGCGCACACCGCTGCTTTTCGAAAACCGCCATCCCCTGGGGCGCTTCCTTGTCAGGCTTTCAACGGTCCAGTGACAGATTGCTGATATCCGGAACTTCGACAGCTTCCTTTTCCTGGGTGAATTCCTCG
>NZ_JBHNMF010000032.1:0-16418 GCF_048562965.1 Thiolapillus sp.
AGTCCGGAACGGACGGACACCTGTCTTATACACGCCTGTGTATTCCCAGCCTACTACGATATCATCAACCGCAGTGACACCTTCCTGAAGTGTGATAGCTACCTGTCGGACCACATTGACGACGCCGTGATAGGTTTCCCCGGATCTCCGTATCCGCCTGACCCGCAGATCGAGGCCCTGTTCGCAGTTGATGACATTCAGAACGGCACCGTAAGCGACAGACACGGTGGGGTTGCCCGTGAACGTAGGCGACAGGGCTGAAGTGTCGTAGTCGTTGAGCTCTATGACTATGGGTCCTACGGGGGGTGTGGAATTTGTTGTAAGCTCGGGTCCATCCGTGCCGAAGATTAAGGCATTAAACAGCACGGGGTCCTGGTTGAGTACGAGCGCCATACCCAGATAGGTGTTCTTTGCCTGCGTATCTATCTTGCCATCAGTGTCTGAGGAATCTACCCGGAACTGAAGTACGTTATCATGCACATTCAGTATGGTTGCGTACGCGCCCTGAGTAGTTACCCGGTCCTTAGGGCCTTGTGCCCAAAAGCCTCTGCCCCGGGGGCCGTTGATGAAGACGGTCGCATTCAGCACGATGAACCGGGCGCGGTTGGCTGTGTCTCCGGCGGATCGGACAACTTCACCATTCCACCCACTGCCGCTGTTGCGGGCATTTGCGAATTGCGCTGAGCCGTGAGCATGCGTATTTCCGTCAATGACCCGGTTGCCATCTATAGTGAGTGTACCGCCTGCACCGATGATCAGCGTTTGGCCGCTCATCACCAGGCACTGGTTGTACGGTATCGTCAGGGATCCGGTTATCGTGAGGTCCTTCCCCCCGGTGGAATAGTAGGTCTGGCCGGCGAAGGTACCCAGTGAGGTGAACGGTGGCGCTCCCAGACTGGTGTCTGTACCGGATTGTGTGATCAGTGTGCTTGTGTTGGTATACGACATTACTGTGTCCGCTCCTGAACAATGTTACCCAGCGAGTCCTTGGAGCCATCGATCACGAAATCTGAGCAGGTGATCCCGCCGTCATTGAGGAATTTCACCGGGGTGCCTTTCTTCAGCGCCAGCCGGGCGTAGATTTCTTTGATTTCTGTTGCATTCTTCCAGATCTCTTCAGACACCATACCCGGGGGCACTTCCTGAAACGTGGTGTTCACCTTCACGAAGGTGCCATCGGTGCGAACCACGATAGGATCGTAGCTGGAATCCACCTGTTCCGCGGGTTCCGTGTCGAAGTACATTTCAAGTCTGGGCTCCTGCGTAGCGGCGAGCGCGGCAGCTTTGACAATCCGTACACTGGGGTACTCGAAAACAACCTTGTTAGACAAGACCTGAACGACTTCGGAAGATCCGTGATAGGCCATGTATTTCAGGAAAGCTTCCGTGTTCATCATCTTATCGAACAGCAGCTGAACATCCTCGAACTCCACCATATCCGCGCTTGCTGCGGTGTAGGTAAGTTCCTGTGTGCTGTCGGAATAGGACACGGACAGCCCCAGATCCGTAGCGGGGTAAGGAAGATCGAGGTCGCCTTTCTCCCCGGCATCGATGCGCATGAGGTACGTGCTGGTTGTGATCTTCGTCTTAAGGTACCCCGGCCAGCAGCCGTCATGGTGCCAGACAATCAGGATATCGGTGTTTTTAGGCGCCCAGAACCCGATGTACCGGTTAGCTGCCAGGTCGAAGGACGTCGCCAGTTTCGTGAGTGCGGTACCGGATTTGGTATAAGCACCGATGTTCATGGCGTCATGCGTGGAATAGCAGGATACCCAGGTCGACGTGCTGTTTTCCAGCCAGCACCGTACATCGCCGTTTATCGTGATAGTACCTGTGGTTTTTATGCCGAGGATCTTTCGGTTGGCGTCAATGGTCAGTGTGGCACCCGGGTTGACTATCAGCTCCCAATCCGATATGTCCAATATACCGCTTGATAGGGTTGCAGGATCCGCAGTATCCGCAAAAACTCTATTGACAGTAAGATTGTATTGAAGGTAGTCGTAAACCTCTTGGCATGTTGCGTCATTGAGGATGACGATGCTCCCATATCGGAATATGAGGACTTTCGGAGCTAACTGGTTGGCCTGACTTTCCGTTGAAGCCACAGGGAGTTTAACACCGATAATAGTTTCTTCATGGGTTGTGCGGAGCTTAGTATCCACGGCAATAGCGGTCTTGGCATAGCCATATTTAGCTACATACAGGGTGAGCGTATCCGGTAAGCAGTTAACCCAATCAGTTGCCACCGGTGAGGCCTTGTCGGTCCAAAGTACATTAGTGTACAGGTACGTAGTAGCATCCTTGTCAATGGCTGCTACGCGTCGGCGATTAGACACACCATCCGGATACGGTTTTATATCCGCGGTGTAGCCCAGTGGACGTACACCTGTGGGATAGTCATTTGAGTAGGTCCACATGAGCGTATAATCACTAAAGGGTTGCTCATTTTCGTTTTTGAAGATAACACGCACGCCCTGCAATTCCTCGATCAGGCATTTCTGCGTGCCAAGGAGCTTAACAGGCTGATCACTCAGGTTCGTGGCGTTCTTCGCCCGAAGGTACGCACCGTGGCCCATCCGCACGGCTGCACCATCTGAGCTCAGGTACGTGTCACACTTCCAGTTCTCCATTTCCCACACGTGCTTAGCCACCGGGGTGGCCGACAGGAAAGCGTTTCGGTCAAAGGTAATGCCGGGGGATCCCGCCTGCTTCCAGCCTTTTATAGTGCCCTTGTGTGACCAGGGTACCAGCTGCATCTGCGCGAGGATCTTATCCGCAGAAAAGACACACGTTATATCCGAGAAGCCTGCCGCCACAGATGTCTGAGGGCCCAGCTCCACCTCCACCTGTTTATTAGGGCACCACAGGAAGATCATCTTGCCGATGAAGCTGATGTTCGCCTTCCCCCCGGCGGTGTAGCTGAACAGGTGCCCTACATCCGCAAGCGTTGAGGCCCGGTCCACAATGATACCGCTGTTGTCAATGACCAGCTCTGCCGGGGTTGTGCTGTTCCCCTCAAAAGCGATCAGCCCCTTCCCCGGGGAGAGGGCATCATCGATCAGGAGCCGTGCCCCGGCTACCGGAACGCTTTCGCCATTGACGTTGTACGATCCCTGCAAGGTCAGCCGCCCGCCGGCGCTGATGGCAATACCCCCCGCGGTAGCTGATGTCTTGAGGGCAAGTGCCTGATAGTAGGGGATCGTCAGCTGCCCCTTGATCTTCAGCGTCACGCCATCATCCAGCCTGATTACGTAGAACTTGGGCATATTCACCGGGAGAGTGAACCCATTGCCCGCGCTGGTGGGTAACGCGGTATCAGTACCGGTCTGTGTGACTATCTTAGTTGTGTCGTCGTAGGTAAAGCTCATACGGATTTCACGCTGATGTACCGGTCATGATTACGGTCTGCCGGGATGCCAAGGTACTCTACGCAGTGTGCCGGGAGGTACAGCGCGCGGTTGGACACCGTGGCGTCACCAATCACGGTATAGGCGTAGTAAACGTCTTCGGTAGAGGCGATACGCAACAGGCACTTCCCTTCGGGGATCTTCTGCCCGGTCAGTGCGACCAGTGCGGTTTCATCCGGAAACGCAGAAGGTGGCGTGGCGATGTCATGCGAAGCCAAAGGGGGTACTGCCAGCAGTGGCGCAGGGCCCTCACCATAGTTACCCGGTTGCAGATGCAGATAAAATGTGATGTTTACCATTTCGAGCCTTTGATGTAGAGTTGCAGAACACTGACCATGCTACACCAACGAGGACCCACATGACAGACCCCATGAACTTGCCCAGCCGTGCCGGCTACCAGGACCCTGACTTTGACGACCTGAAGCCGATGACCACGAACCAGCAGAGGGCTTACCTTAAGTTCTTCAAGGATACGAATCTCTGCCCACCGGGGCACTGTACCCCTGAAACACCGGGGGCTTCACGCTTGCTGACGTTCAGCAGCTTCTCCGAATTCAAATCATTTTTCCAGCTGCCGGTACGCCCCGGCAATGAGACGGCATGGGAAACCCTGGTAAAGCACGTGGGAGATAAGTACTCCATCACTGTTCCCGCTCTCCGCCGGTATGCGTTCTACGCAATTGCAGGTGTACACCCGCTACACCCTGAAGCGCTGGACCACCTTGACAAGATGCTACGCCGAAACTTTTCCGCACAATTCTTCGGCGGCGGGAACGAAACGGTTCAGCCCAATGAGGCGCTACGGCTGCACGGGCGCTCCCTTATTGCCAATTACGGTCGGCTCTGGCTACGTCCGAGAAGTCGGATTATCGTCAACTCTGAATCCTGCATCATGCGCGTACAGGATCTGGCTATCGACGAGCCCCAGGCCGACATCATCATCCTTGAGGGGATGCAGACCAATGTCGGGCGTGCGGGAGCGGAGGGCAAGGACGGCACGAATGGCAAGGATGGCGTGAATGGCTACTGTTCCTCCTGCGGTATCGCAGAAGAGGGAGGATCCGCGGGTGCCCCTGGCGCTGATGGCGCGGTTGGCGAAGACGGGAAGCGCGGGGCGGATGGCGGCGATGCTGCCATGTTCAGCCTGTTCATTGATGACCTGCACGGAGGCGACTGCTATGTTGCGGTGGTGCCCGGCGATGGTGCCGATGGCGGGCGCGGTGGCGATGGCGGTCAGGGCGGTATCGGTGGAAAAGGCGGCACAGGCCGTCAGTGCAGTGCCACCGAAAAGCCCGCGGGTGACGGCGGTCAGGGCGGCAATGGCGGCAATGGCGGCAATGGCGGACGCGGCGGTGATGCCGGAAGACCCCAACATGTTGTTGTCCATTACTGGAGCTCTGATGGCTCTAAGCTGAAAGTGCGCACGCAGACAGCGCATGGCGGTCAGGGCGGTCAGGGCGGCAACCCCGGGCACGGCGGCGAAGGGGGTACGGTTACGGATGCCGCGCCGAGCATGAGCGCCATGGGTACGCCCATCCGCAGTGGCGGTCGCCCCGGCAAGCCCGGGCAGCCCGGATCCCTCAAAGGTAACTCAGGCCAGAATGGCCGTGATACCGGTGATGCTACCTACACGATTATTGAATGGGCCACGCAGCCAACGCAGACTGAAGGCGAGCCCGCAGTTAAGAACACAATCGAGAAGTAATTGTATGAAAATGAAGATGATTCTTGCAGTGAGCCTGCTGTTCTCCACAGCAACTGCCAGCGCGGCTGGGTTGGATACCTTTTCACTGACACCGAAGGTCAGCGTAGACGGTAAAGGCGCAGCGACTGCGCAGCTCCCACTCAAGGTACCGGCGGCACCGATGGCACCCCGGCTCTCACTCAGCTATAACTCCCAGTCTGGGGGCAACTATCTGGGGCAGGGCTGGATGCTGAACGGACCTACGGCTATTCAGCTCACCGGGCTGAACAAGCGGCTGGATAATACGTGGTCCAACATTGCGTTGGATTCGGAGGATCTGGGCTACAGCCAGTCCAACCGGTATTCGCTGAATGGCGTTCGCCTGGTCAATGTCAAAGGCGACTATGGTAAGCCGGAGACCGAGTACCAGACCACGCTGAAGGCTCCGCACAAAATCATCAGTCACGGCACCTGTGGCAATGGTCCCTGTACCTTTGACGTCTACGAGGCCAACGGCACTGTAAGCCGCTATGCCAGCAACATTTCCCCGGGTGGTGGAGATGTGCTGGTCTGGGGCCTGACGTCTCAGACAGACACGCACGGTAACAGTATCACCTGGGAATATGAGAATCCTAAGGATTACAATGTGCTGTATCCAAAATCCGTGACCTATGGGAAAGAGGGTGCAATGCGGAAAATAGCCTTTCGCTACCGTAAAAAGCACCGTGAGGTCGAGGTCCCTGCGCACATCGGTCTTGGCGGCTACGTCTTCCACGCTGACCTGTTACTTGTCGGCATTGATGCATACCTTAATGACAAGCGCCTGTACACCTACAATCTCGATTACACCGAATACGACTACTATCGGCATTCGCTGCTCACTAATGTGACGCTGTGCGCCGCCTCTGGGGAATGCTACTCCCCCCTGACCCTGCGCTACGATGCGCCGACACCGGGTACCCAGCCTAATGTGGCCTTCACACCGAACGGGGAGCTGGATATGGGCCAGGCACCGAGCAGCCCCGAAGAGCTTCGGGTTCTGATCTGGGACAAATACGGTGATGGCTACCCGGGTATTGGCCTGCTGACAAACGTCAATGGCCGCGCCATGTTCACCTTCGCACGTTCCCGCGAAGACGGCACGCTTTACCGGGCTTCGGATCAGGAGGACCTGGGCGACTGGAGTTCGGATGAAGCCGGTAAGCACCCCTACAGCTGGTTCGTCATGGACACTAACGGCGATGGCCTGAATGATCTGGTGAAGGTTCACAAAGGCCGGGCCGATGAAACCCTTGCTACCGTGTACGAAGCTCAGACAGGCCTTAGCGGCTTCGTGGGTCAGAGCCGGGATACCCACCTTGATAATGCCTGGAAGGATGACCGTCGTTTCTACACAACGGATGTGAATGGCGATGGCCGGCGGGATATTCTGAGCTCTGAAGATGTGAACGGGGTTCAGCACCTGATGGCCTGGTTCGCCAGTGAAGATGGTCTGGGTTTCGATGAGGCGTACGACATTAACCAGAACATCTCAGGCGGTATGGTGCTCGATGAGAAAGATCGACTGCATTTCACCGACATTAATGCCGACTCCCTGACTGATATGCTCATCACCCGCGTGAAAGACGGGCGTTTCCTCGTAGGCAGTGTCTATAACAAAAGCGCCAAGTTCTCTGCCCCCGCCGGTGCCTATGCGGGTTTTGCAGATCTGGGCGCTTCAGCTAAGGACAACAGGCTGCCGCTATACAGCTTCCTTGACTTCAACAAAGATGGCCTGACGGACATGCTTCGCGTTAATCAGAACGGTGGGCAAGCCGTTGCAGAGCTGTACCTGAATACCGGGCAGGCGTACAGCAGGATGCTTGCTGCCTCGGGCAGTGCACAGAACGCTGCCCGTAACTTCCAGCTTCAGCACCCGCAGAGCACCGACGATGAGCTCCACACGATGCAGTTTGTGGATGTAGACGGGGATCGGGAGAACGACCTGCTGATGTACAACAGGGATGAGAAGTGGTACGACATTTACCGGCACACGGACGCTACCTACACCTACCTGACGCACACGGAAAGCGTAGGCGACAACATCAGCGCGGTTCTTGCACCCTTTGGCGGCTCACCCCTTGCGGATCTGATTGCGGTTCACAATGAAGGTGGCCACGTTATCCTGCGATTGTGGACCAATACCACGCAGTATTACAGCTTTAGTCTGACCCACATGGCGAATGGCTCCGGGCACCATGCCTGGGAATTCAGCTACCAAAACCACGCATCCCCGGTTGTCACGGATCAGGAAGGTGTGGAATTCCCCAATATCCCCCTGACCAAGGTGCGGAATGTTGTGGACAGCTGGACTATTGTGCTGGATGAAAACACCAACCGAGAGGTTAAGCGTCATTTCAAAATGACTTATGAGGCCCCGGTGTACAACCGCCATGACTGGCGTTTCGCCGGGTACCGGCACGTAACCCGTGAGGACCCTGCAAAGGGTCTCATCACAGCGACGGAGTACTACGTAAACTATCCGTTGCGGGGTAAGGCCGCGAGCGTGACGCTCCTCACGAGAGACCGGCGTCCGCTCCAGGTGACTGAGACAACCTACGCACCCCGTAAAGTGCTGGAATCCAACCCGCCCGTGTGGCTGGTGCCCATGGATACCCGTACCCAGACCGTGTACTCTGACAATGGCGAGGTAGCCTGGACCCAGAATGTGAAGAACTTTCACGTGTCCGAGTACGGATCCCCCACGCTCTCAGGCACCTGGTACACGGGCGGCGATGTACTCTACACGGCAAACCTGTATAAGGACTATGACGGTGGTACCTGGGGAAAAGACTTGCGCGTGGGTCGGCTCAAGACCAGCGCCAAGAACAATGCCGAAGCGTTTCTGAGCACACCGAAAACCTATTACCCTACCGAGGAAGACCTGTCACTGGCATTTCAGGTACGTGATGATAAGTTCCGCATTGTGCTGGACCAGACGTGGAGTGCGGTTAACAAAGGGTATCGGTCTGAGAAGAAGAGCTACGATGCGCAGGGGCTGATAACGCAGCGTGTCCAGATCGGAGAGTTTAATAACCGGGCAGAGCTGTCTACGCACGGTCGTATCACCGTGAACTACAGCTATGACGTGTTCGGTAATCTGAGCTCCCGGGAGGCGGGAGGCCTGATCGACCGCTTCACCTATGACCCTGTATGGGGGCTGGTGACGTCGCACACACTCCCTGATGGCTCCGGTACGCAATCCGGTTATGACACCTTTGGCCACTCCCTGAAGCAGTATGTCGTGGACTCTGAGGGAACGTCTGTACCTGTTCGCTGGTATGACTACGTATTCAGGGACAATTCCCGGGCACGCATTGAGTACGTTTCTGACGGCACCGGGGTGGTTGTGAACGGTACCCGCTATAACAGCCTCGGCAAAGTGTGGAAGAAGGTACGTACCCGGGGCGAGAATGAGCCTGTCACCCTGTCTGAGAAGTCCTTTGATGCGGGAACGGGTCGCCTGAGCTCCGAGGTTACACCGGCTGGAGGCACTATCCGGTACACCTATGACCACCGGGGTAATATCCTGACACGTGAGCGTGTGGGACTCGCCACGGTGCGGTACACCTATGTCTACGCCAATGGGAAAACGGTCACCGGTATCTACGGTCCCGATCCCAGCAAACCTGTTCAGGATCCTACTGCCACCGTGCTGCTGAAGACCACGGAAGAAAGTAAGGTACATCGTGAGCGCATCACTACCCGCAGCGACGGCTCCCAATCCATAACGCACTATGACCTCCTGTCACGTGTCACGGACACCACGGATTACCGGGGGCTGATGTCCACCGTGTCCTATGACACGACGGGAGACCGTGCCTGTGTCATGACGCCTGATGCTGGGCGGCAGTGCGAGTTCTACAACGGTTTCGGTAAGCTGGCCCGGCGCGTGAACGCGGATGGTTCTGAGCAGCTCTGGTCTTATGATGGCCGTGCACGCGTAACCGAGATGACGTACCGGGGATCCGATCAGCAGGAGCGCACGGTTTCGTACGCCTACGATGACACCCGCGCCGGTGAGAACAGCCGCGGGCACCTGACGCAGGTCGTGGACGACGGGACTGTGGTTAATCTGACTTACGACGCCATGGGCTTCCTGAAATCCAAGGCCTGGCGGGTCAAAGGCGGGGAATACGTATTCGCGTATGACCGGCACGCCAACGGTTCGCTCCGGGCAGTGCACTACCCGCAGGGAGAAGCCGTTACGTACCTCTACGGTACCGCGGGGCTTGTCACCTCGCTGGACGTGAGCTCGCCTCACTGGAAGGATGCCGTAACCCTCGACTTCAGTAATTTCCTTCCGGACGATTCCCCCGGCACGGTCATGACGATGGGTTATGAGATCGACAGAGAGCTGGACAGCTGGGGTCGGGATACGCATCTGAGGCTGACCCGTGATTCCGATAAAACGCCGCTGGAAGCTGTTAAGTACGCATGGGATGCTACCGGTAATCTGGTAGCGATGCGGCGTGATACGAAGATCCAGACCTACTATTACGATTCGCTGGCCCGTCTGGTCAGGTACTCAGGCACCTTATCAGGCACCTTTGAGTACGATCCCAATGGCAACGTGACCCGGAACGAGTATGGTACGTTTGTCATGGAACCGGAAACCAACCGTATTGACACGGTCAACTACGGCAATGATGACCTGAAAGCCCGCTATGACGAAGCAGGCCGTATGACCTTTGATGGCGAAGTAACCTATACCTACAACGTCATGGGCCGCCTGGCTGAAACAGAGCATAAAGGGGAGATTCACACGTTTGACTACTTCAACGGTAAACGCCTGTTCAGTGATGGTACCCTGTACCTCGATGAAGGCTATGAAGTAACGCCGGAAGGTGCGCAGATCCGGGTAGGCAGCGGACAGGCCACTTACCTGCTGGCGAAGTCCAGTGAAGCCCTGCTTGTGCTCCCCGACCGGTTGAACAACTGGCTGACACTCGTAAATGATAAGAGCCGTGAGAGCTGGGTTTATCGGCCCTATGGAGACAGTCAGGAAAAATGAAGATCGCCGCCCCCAAAGCGCTAACTGCTGTAAAAGCACTGGCAGTGCACGGCACCACAGCCGCGGTATTCAGCTTAGGCTCGTATCTGCTCTACCACAGTGTTCAGCACTCAGATACGTTTATCGGGAAACCTGTGGTAGGCGAAGTCGTGGCGCTGGACAACCGCAGCTACTCCCCTAAGCTGTCACGGTTCCTGACCATTGACCGCAAAAGCCAGTTCATGTCTGCCTATACCTACACGAGCGGCAACCCCATGACGTTTGCGGATCCCAGCGGTGAGGGTATCGGCGATGGCATAGCGCGCCTGGTGGCCTTTGTGTCCGCCAAGCTGGGAACGACGGGTTCACGTGAAGCCATGCTGACCATGGAGGACATCGTGGGCATGAGCGCGGGCGCGGATCGGGCAGCTATGACGGCGGCTGAGGGTTTTGGTACGATTTCCCGAAATGCCGCAGGGATGTTCGAGAACCCCAGCTTTGTCTTCACGGTAGAGAGTGAGGCAGGCGCGGGCGCGGCGACACAGATGGCAGCAGAGACTTCAGAGCAGTCCCTGCTGGGTTTCGGTGTCGCTGAAGAAATCGAGATGGGCAGTATCAGCTCCCGATCCTCGGCAGAACTCCTGACCAACGACATGGGTATCTATGCTGAGATCGGACTGGAAGACACCGCAGCAGACGTACGGGGCAGACTGGCTTTCAACACTATTGAAAACCCACTCTACGAAGAACCGTACATACCAAGTACCGCCATGGCGGTGCAGGAAGGCATTACGGTGGACGCTGTCAGCGCTGTAGCGGCACTGGGAACCCCCGTAACCTTCGAATCCCCAAGTACATCCCTGTCCGTATTCGCAATGGGCGAAGGCCCCGGGGTGAGCGCGGTAGCGAATGAGGCGGCCCCGGCAGTATCGCGTGCGGTCGCTTCCGCCGATCCATTGCCACTGCTGAATGCCGAAGGCCAGGCGAATATACAGCAGCTGGTTACTAACATGATGAAGAACGGGGGCCTGCCGGGTGCCGGTGCAAAGCCACCTTCGGTCTGGCATAGCGTTGCGTCCTTTGCCGGGCTGTCACTGGCTTTTGTCGTAGCGCCTATCGCTATCGAGCAAATCATCCGGGCTGCCCGTGAGCATCACGCCCCAAGCGACCTTTACCGACACGCCCGAACGTACCAGTGAAGTGGGTCCTTCTCCTTGGCCTATGCGTAGCTAACCTGAGCTTTGCGGATCCCCGCTATGCAGGTGGGGATTACGTGGGCGACATTATCACACTGGGTGTCCGTGACCTGTCACCCCGGTTGTCGCGCTTCCTTGAAACAGACCCCGAGCGCCAGCTTTTCTCAGCGTACAGCTACGCTGCCGGTACTCCCGTAACCGTGGCAGATCCTACAGGGGCGGTTTTAGGTGCTGAACTGATCGCCATTCGAATGATCGAGGACACCCGCGGGCTGTACCTGCAAAACACCCTGACAGCGGAAGAAACTAAAACAGTTTCCCACGCCAATATCGCGGCAATAAACCGGTCTGGCTCCCTGGCTGAATTCTTCCCCGCTACAGATGCCGCACTGCTCTTTGAGAACCGGGGCGTACCCGAGGCCTCCTGGCACATAGCCTCCTGTAACTGCTATTCGGAGCGGCCCCGAAGGTTTTCCCTGAAACCCTATCAGGAGGAATGGGGCGCTTCGGACGCTAAGCGGCAGAGCAGAAACCGAACCATGTTTGGTTTTCAGGGGGACACAGACGTAGGCTGGCAGCTGCTGGACGATGATGCACTTGTCCGCCGCCGAAACCACGTGCTATCCGAATACAACCGGCGTATGGCATTCCTCGCAGACCCCAGAATCATAAAGATTCGTGGCATACCCTCACCGATCGCAGGCTTCCAGGATGAAACTAAGGACCTGTACGCCTTACTGCGAGAATCCGCAGACCGGATGGCCGAGTGTGTTGCGCAGTACGACGCAGTCATAACCCGAGGGCGGGAGCAGGCGGGAGCCTACTTCCGGGGACTGGACCGGGTACTCACCCGGTACGACAACATGGGCTTCATCTACTTAGCGCAACAGGATCCGCAGGTGCTGAGAGCCCTGCATGAAACGCACCGCAGCATGATGCCACGGGCTGCCCCAAAAAGCCGGTGGTCATGGCTACCCTGGAAGCGAAGACGATGAAGCTGTGGATCCTGCTTGCTCTTCTGCTACAGGCAGGTAGCGGCAGTACGTCGCCCCGGTACGCAACAGCGCCTTACACCGGGGGCCTGATAACGCTACAGTACCGTGAGCTCTCCTACCGGTTGAGCCGGTTCGTGGAGCCCGACCCCGCACGGCAGTTCATGTCGGGCTACGTATACAGTGGATCCTCACCCGTGACGCACGCCGACCCCACAGGGGCAATGATGGGCGGCGAGACCGTGGAGATGGCTATTCGGGATCTCTCCACACCCGCCCTGGAATCCGACCTGGAATCCGACACTGAAGAGATTCCAGTCACCCGCGAAGAAGTCCGACATGTATCACCACCCTCCCCGGTTTCAACGCTGTCCCGTCAAACTGAAAGTATGCTGTCAGCAGAGGCGCTGACTGTGCGGAATATGGCTAAATTGCGCTTTGCAATCTGGCGCTACCGCGAAGCCGTCCCTATACAGGAACAGGCCTCTGAGGACCTGAAAGCTGCCAGGGACAGGGTGAAACTGCTGGAAAGCGTATACAACTCTAAACGGACGACAAAGCATTACTGGATCCAGCAGCTCCGCCTTAAAGCCGGGGATCTCTCGCAGGAAACCCGCGACCTGGTCATCCGGCGGTACATACAGGATTACGGTATTACGCCGGAAAGCGAGTACACCCTGCGCGGTATCCTAAAAACGCCCGTAACCGTCGTGCCGCCCACCGCCCCCGTATACGTTGTCGGAGTGCCCGTCAGCGTACCGCAGCCTGCATACAGCCACGTACAGCGGTACCCGTTGCCTACCGCGACCGCGGGTGCTCTGGACCTCAGTGGATTCGCGCGCCAGCAACGGTCGCTACAGCGGGCACATCCCTACGCACGTACCCAGGCACCCAGTGCCTCCCAGGGACTACCCCCTCAAATGGAGGACTACGAATGAGGAATCTGGCAAGTGCGCTGGTATGCCTGGCAGGGATGGGCACCGCACTGGGCAGCCCGCGCTACGCGGGAGGTGAGTACTGTGGCGACCTGATACACCTGGGTATCCGCGACCTCAGCCCCCGGCTTTCCCGATTCACCACCACGGACCCGGCAGATCAGTTCGCTTCCGGGTACACCTATGGTGCAAACGCACCCGTGACCTATGCAGATCCCAGTGGCGCCATGATCGGTGAGCTCGCACTCACGGAAGCCGTGATAGAAACAGACGCCGAAACGCATAGCGCTACAACTGAACAGACAACCCTTCTGGAATCAGCGCACAGCCAGCCTGCAACCGAAGGCCACGCTCTCCTGCTGTTCCGGCGGGATCACGCCGTTCGTAGAGATGTACCACCCTGGCTGGTGCACCATCAGGAAATGCTCAAACGGTCAACTGAGCATTCTGACAAGCTGAAGCTTCAGCTTGAGAACGCCAGATGGTTGCGCAGTAAGATACGCCCCCTATCCCTCCACATCTCCCGGCGTATCCTACTGAACCGGCAGATCACAAGCCTCACAATGGAACTCGCACAGAGTGACTACTGGGTAGACTTCTATCAGTACAAAGTCCAGACTGAGACCGCGCGCCATCACGCGGGTATACCCGGATCCCCCGTTTCGACGATTGCAGACGCTGAAGGTGAGAGCTGGGTGCTGAAGCATACCAGCGAAGACACCCCGAGCCCACAGCTGGAGATTAAAACCGAAACCCCGGAAGGCTTTCAGAGGCCCAGACCTAACCTGATCCGAAGAATATTCCCGTGGCTGAACCGGCAAAGATAGCAGTGCTCCTGATACTGATAAGTCTACCGGTTGCCGGGGTGTGTGAACCTCACTACGCAGCGGGCGGCTACCGGGGCGACCTGGTACTGCTGGGCGCCCGGTATCTCAATCCCCGACTGTCAGGGTTCACCACACCGGATCCCGCCCGGCAATTCATGTCCGGCTATCAGTACGGCGCGGGTACACCCGTGACACTGGCGGATCCCAGCGGTGCCATGCTGCCCGAGCTGGAAGGCAGTGTCGGGCGCGCGCTGGATGGCTTAGAAAATGAGTATGCAACGGTTACTGAGAGCACGCAGCCTGTAAAAGCCTATAACCTGAAACCCGTCGAAGACCCCAGACGCATTATCCGACGCCCCACCGCGCCTCCGCCTATGCGAAGCCCGCGGCACGTTGTAGACAGTGCACCGCCACGGTCCCTCACATCCGCCATAGCAGAGCTGAACACCGCAGAAGAAAAGCTGGGCAGGCTGGAACAGGAGATCCTCGGGATTACCCTGCAACGCGACCACGCAGCCCCCGGTATCCGGGGTGCGCTGTTTCGGCTTCGCTACACCACGCGGATACGCAAGCTTCGGGCCTATCGGGATAAGCTGAGCGGCTACCGTGACTACTACTCAAGCCTGGTGCAGGATGAACACGCCCGCTATGCCCAGACCCTGCGAGAGCTGCAACGACGCCCCTTCTCCCAGCAATTGGGCAGGAGCCCACAGAGCGGGCAATGGGAACTTCAACCAAAACAGAGCCCCGTCATGGAGACACTGGACGCCAACCTGCTTTTCGATCAGTTGCGCATCCTGCCGCCATCCGCGGAGCCCTCCACCCCGGAACAGAAAATGATGAGAGTACGAGCATGGATAGATTCAATACCCGATTAATGATACTGGCCACACTGGTACTCCTGTCTGGTACAGGCCTGAGTGATCCCCGCTACGCAAATGGTGATTACCGGGGCGATCTCATCCATCTGGGTGTGAGAGACCTCAACCCGAGGCTGTCACGGTTCACAACCCCGGATCCCGCCAATCAGTTCGTCTCCAGCTACCAGTACGGGGCGGCATCGCCCGTGACCTATGCCGACCCGAGCGGTGCCATGATGGAAGTCGCAAGCACGATGATGATGGAAATCTCGGGAGATACCGCGCCTCTCACGGAGGCCCCCGAGCACGCAGCAACCACTGAACGTACTCAGAAGCTGATCCCCGGTGCCAAGGATACCCTCCAGCCTTCGCAGCGCGCAGCAACCATTAAGAAAAGCCCCCGTGTGCAGGTACAGCCAAAAGCACAGTGGGAGTCTGTTTACATGCGATTGCCAGAGCCTCTGAACACCACCATGCACTTCCTGGACAGGGCGGAATCCCGTCTTTCCGACATAGAAGCGCAGATGCAGCTGAGAGCCCGTGAACGCGATGCACTCCCTTCGGGGCTCCGCAACTACTACAGGCGCATGTCCCTGGAACGGCAGCTTCGCGACCTGAGGGTCAGACGCTCTGAATATCTGGATCAGCAGAAATACTACAAAGAACGCCTCCGTGGCATGCGCAGGCAGGCCTATGACCCCCGCTGGCCGAGAACTGATCCCTGGGTCTCAACCTACCGGAAACCTCCTGTCCATGAGATACCAACGCTGTCTGCCGTGCCCAGAAGAAGGTCTGTCTGGGACCGAATCCTCCACGTCCTCTCCCAGTATCCGGGGCGCAACTGGCACTACTGATGTGATAAACTCAAGATATGCGAACTACTATCCTGACCCTGCTGCTGTTCTGTACCTTCTCAACCACGGTCGCAGGCGCCCCCCGGTACGCACAGGGCCCTTATACCGGGGACCTTATTATACTGGGACACCGGGAGCTGAACCCCAGACTTTCCCGGTTCATAGAACCCGACCCTGAGCAGGAATTCCAATCAGGGTATACCTACGGTGCCGGAATGCCAGTAACGTATGCCGACCCCAACGGTGACTGGATCTTTGAGCGCATTCGCGCCTTTATCGATCGGTACCTGGAAACAACCGAGCAGCACTCACTGGACTGGGAGGCTACACGGCCTATGGTGGGGGATACGCCGCAAGTCAGCACAAGTCGTTCGCGCGTTATCCTGACAGCCCGGCCCCAACCAAACGGTGCCGTAGCCATGCTGCCTCCCCTGGTAACGGTTGATGAGGAGCTTCAGACACTTCGGAACCTGACCCAACAGGATACTACTACGCTTATCGATGTCGCCGATATGACCCCGCGCGACAAAGAGATGGAACGCCTGCACCGGCTACAGAGACTGGAACACTACAATACCCGCGAAAGCATGGTACTCAAACGTAGCCATCTCCAGTATAAAACCGCAATGAA
>NZ_JBHNMF010000033.1:0-16265 GCF_048562965.1 Thiolapillus sp.
GCGCCAGCTCTACACCGGATACTTGCCAGGGACTCTTGATTCCCAGTATCTGGGCATATAGGTCTTTGTCTCTCATAGGGGATTACGATAATCTACCCACTCCATTTGGGGAAGAGCCGAAAAAATAAGCTATATCCCTTCTGGTGAAGTACTGGGCTCTTCGGAGCCCTTTTTTAAGAGTGAGGAACATCCAATGAAAAAACTGAAACTGCTTCTGGCGCCCGCCCTGCTGCTGGCAGGTAATATTGCCCAGGCCCATTCCCCCGGCGAACATGCCAAGGTCTATTTCAAGAATCTTCAGGACAGGCAGACCGTCACTGCCCCCTACAAGGTGCAATTCGGTATCGAAGGCTATGGCATCGTACCCGCCGGCACCAGAGACAAACGCCGGCATACTGCAGGTCATCACCACCTGCTGGTAGACCATCCCGGCAACCTGGATATGGAGGAACCCCTGGATCACAGCAAGAACTGCATGCATTTCGATCAGGGCGAAACCGAAGCTGTGCTCGATCTGCCACCCGGAAAACATACCCTGCAGCTGTTACTGGGCGACGAAGACCATGAGCCCACAGATCCTCCTCTGATGTCGAAAAAGATCACCATCACGGTGCAATAGCAGACCAGCTCAGGATCAGGATCAGGATGACAATAGACGTTCCGCCAGCCCGGAATAACGGTTGACGCTGCGCACCACCCCCTGTTTCCAGACCGCCTCATCCGCCCAGACCTTCAGCCCGTGCCTGGCGCGCGTGATGCCTGTGTACAGCAGTTCCCTGGAATTGAGGAGCTGGTCGTTTTCGGGCAGTACCAGCGCGACCTCATCGAATTCGGAACCCTGCGTCTTGTGCACCGTCATGGCATACACGACTTCCAGGGACGGCAGGCGGGACGGGCTGAGAAAACGCAGCTCCTCACCTTTGGCAAAGGCCACGCGCAGCCCCCGGCCATGGCGGACAACCACTCCGATATCGCCGTTGAACAGGTCCAGCTCGTAATGGTTGCGCGTCACCATGACAGGACAGCCGGGGTACCACCTGCCCTCGCCCGCGATCAGCCCCGCCCGGCGCAGCCGTTCCCCGACATAGGCATTGATCTGTTCGGCTCCCTGCTCGCCGGTCCGTGTTACACAAAGAATACGGAACGCAGACAGGAGGGCAAAACACTGCGCTGCATCAGCGGCCTGCAGCAAGGGGACATACCGGGTCTCGATCAACGGATCGAGCCAGGCATGGAGATCCCTGCCTTCCTGCAATTGCAGGGCATCGGAACTGTCACCGAGAATCCGCCAGCTCTCTTCGGCATCACCGCCGATGACAGCCGCTGCCAGCCGGCCTATCCCGCCTTCATCGGAAAAACGCCGGCTGCGGGTCAGCTGGCTGAGGTAATCGGCGCCCTGCCCCCTGGCCTGGGATGGCCGGATGCCTGTCAGCTTCTCCAGCCACATACAGTTGTCCTCACTGTACCCGGGATGCGGACGGGGGATCAGGTCCGCCAGTACACTGCCGGCTGAAACCGAAGGCAACTGATCCGGATCACCCAGCAGAATCAGCATGGCGCCATCAGGCAGTGCCTGAAGCAGGCGGTACATCATGGGCAGATCGACCATGGAAGCTTCATCCACCAGCAGCATATCAACCATGAGCGGATTGCCAGCATTGTGACGGAACTCATGCTGACCGGGGATGACCCCAAGGCAGCGATGCAGGGTGGCGGCATCTTCCGGGATGGCATCCAGGTCGCGGGGCTCCAGCAGACCCTGCCGGTGCAGCTCTGCCTTGGCCGCCACGATGGATTCGTTCAGTCGCTGGGCCGCTTTCCCTGTGGGCGCCACCAGACGGATGCGCAGGCTGTGACCGTGGAGGCGCTGCATGGCGGCCAACAGGCTTGTCACGGTGAATGTCTTGCCCGTACCGGGACCGCCGGAAATAACGGCAAACCGCTGCCGCAGGGCGTTGGCCACGGCCTGGCGCTGCTGGTCTTCAGGGTCTGCCTGCGGAAACAGCTGCGCCAGCACCCCGGCGGTCCTGCCTGCATCTGGATCCAGTTGCTGACACTTCATCTGTCCCAACCTGTCGGCCACACCCTTTTCGAAGCGCCAGTAGCGCCGCAGGTAAAGACGCTGATATTCGTAAACCAGCGGCTGATCCTGTTCCGGCCCGAGGCCCCATGTGGAAATTTCCTGTTGCCAGGTCTCCGGATCAGGAAAGACGAACCCACCTGCGCCTGTTTCTTCCTGCCAGTACCTGTTCCCGGCTTCTGCTGTCAGCTTCAGACAACTGTGACCACCTCTCAGCAGTGCGGACAGCAGCAGGATACTGTGAAACAGCAGGGCCGGGTTTTCCACACTGAATCGGCTGCACAGCGCTTCCGCCAGGTAATAGTCGATGGCTTCGACTCCCTGCAGCTGCTGACGGCATTGCCGGTAGCTGTCATACATCCGCTTGCCGTCCAAACAGGGTGTCGAGTTGCTGCAGCAGTTCTCCGGAAAGCTCCCGGTGGTACACACCGGTATCCCCGGCAGGTGACATGCCACGCAGGTAGAAGTAATACACACCGCCGAAATGCACCTCGGGCTGGTAGCCGTCGAGATGCGCCCGGAGATAGCGGTGCAGCGCCAGGCTGTAGAGCAGGTACTGCAGATCATAGAAGGATCGCTGCATGCTGTTTTCGATCATGGGCATGCTGTAATCCTGCAGCCGGGCACCCAGAAAATTGGACTTGTAGTCCGCCACATAATAGCGCCCCTGCCATTCGAAGATCAGGTCGATAAAGCCGTGCATCATACCGCGCAGGCGGCGCGTTGCCGGCAATTCGATAGCCGAATCCTGCCCGCGGTGCTGAGCAAGTATCTGCGCCAGTTCCGCCACGTTGCCTTTCAGCATGGGAAAGTAGAAGGCCGTCTCGCGCAGGGTTTGCGGCCACGCCAGCCCCGACAGGGTCAGGTCTGCAGGGAGCGGCGTATCCAGCACCGCCTGCAGCCAGCTCACCAGGTCGGCGCTCTGGAACCCTTCGGGCAACGGACCGAAGCCCGCCAGAGGCCTTTGCAGGACATGCTCCCAATCGGGACGTGAGAAATCCAGATGTTCGAAGATTTCGTGCAGCAGATTGCCTGCCGCCGCACCGGCCGGCAGGGCAAAGCGCAGCTGCGGGGCTACTTCCGCCTGCGGTGGTTCGTCCTGATCCCTGTCCGGCAGGGTGATGCCGCCATGGCGCAGATTGCGTGTAAGCGCGGAAAAGGAACCCAGCCACCAGTCACACCGGATACGGCCTGTAAAAGTGGCTGCCGCCAGCACCTGCTCATCCCCGCTGTCCGCAAGATTTTGCAAAAACGGAAAGCTGACATCTTCCACCCTTGCCAGGGCAATTGCCTCGTCACCCTGGGCAAGATCATCAAGGGCCGGCTCTAGGCCGCCGACATCATCCAGCCTTAGTACCTGCCCCAGGGGAGACCGCACACTATCCCTGAAGGGCGTGCTGCAGACATAACAGCGTGCGATGGCGCGTGTCGCCGCCACATAAAGCAGGCGCACAGTTTCTGCATGACCTTCTTCCCTGGTCAGTTTGACCTTTTCAGTGTCGTTGCCGAGATAGTTCACGGGCTCCAGCGTGTTCCTGTCGTGGTAACTGAGCACTTCCACATTCTTGTTGCCGAATCTTGCGGGATCCCTGTAGCGCGAGGCGAAGGGGATGAACACCACGGGATATTCCAGCCCTTTGGCGCCATGCAGGGTCTGGATGCGCAGCAGGTCGGCATCTGTCTCCAGGCGCAGTTCCGCCTCGATGTTCTCGCCTTCACCACGGATCTGTTCACCCAGCCAGTTCAGCAACTGCCGCGGCTGGCGATGACGCTGGCTGGCCTGCTGCAGCAGTTCCAGCAGATGCAGGCTGTTGGTCAGTGCCCTTTCCCTGTCCTGCGCCGGTGGCCGGTAGTATTCATGGAAGAGTGTCAGCACCATGGCGACAAAGCCGCGCTGCAGCCACAATCCACGCAACCGATGCAGATGCAGGTATTGTTCCTCCCAGTAATCCTCGTCTTCATTCATACGCTGAAGACGGTCCGCATCACCCCCGAGATAGACGTTCGCCAGTGCCGCCCGCGCCAGGCGTTCGTCTTCCTGCTCCAGGATACCCAGCAGCGCCTGGTAGAGATCCCCTGCCTGCTCACTGGCAAACAGCCTGTCTCTCAGGCTCAGATACACCGATGGCAGACCCGCGGCATCCAGCGCCAGCCTCATATCCCCGGCCTCGCTGCGGTCACGCACCAGGACCACGATATCCTTCGCCTGCAGCGGCGCATCACCGAGCAGTACATCGCCACCAAGCAGGCGGCTGATCTCCGCCGCACACCAGTGGGCGATCACCCCCCGGAAGTCCGCCTTGTTGAACCCTTGTTTGTCAGCGTAATCCTCGTGGGCAGGGAAATGCACCAGTTGCAGCGCGGCAGGGTTTTGAGGGTCCTGCAACGGCAGCTCATCACCTTTACCGGAAGCTATTACCGGCGTGTATTCGATGCCCAGGCCAAACACACCCGCCTCGGGCTGATCCAGGGGGGCGCCGTGAAACAGGCGGTTGACGCACGCCACCATGGCCGTGGAAGAACGCCAGTTGGTATCCATATGCCATTGCGCATCGGCATCCGACCTGGCCTGCAGATAGGCGAACACGTCACCGCCACGAAAGGCGTAGATGGCCTGCTTGGGATCGCCGATGAGATACAGGGCTGTCTCCTGCCGGCGTGAAGGTGTATAGATACATTGAAGGATGCGGTACTGCAGCGGATCGGTATCCTGGAATTCGTCCACCAGGGCAACCGGGTATTCTCCGGCCAGGATGCGGGCCAGCTCCCCACCCGCTGGCGCCTCCAGTGCCAGTGCCAGCCGTTCCACCAGGTCATCAAAACCCATGACCCGCTGAGCGCGTTTGGCATGCTGAATCGCTTCTTCGATGGCCTCCATGCCGGCAGCAGCCAGAACAGCAGCCTGCGCCTGCTCCAGCTGCTCAGCCAGTTTCATGCTGTCCTTCTTCAGATCTTTGGCACAGCCCAGCCAGGCATCGATGTCTTTCTTGCCGGGTGATCGGCCCCAGCGTCTGCCGTCCAGAAAAGCAGCCGCTTCTCCCGGCATGGCACTGCCGTCCTCCTGCGCCAGCCAGTCCATGAGCGCCTGCCATTCTGCGATGCGCTGTACACCCTGCTTGTGGGAATCCAGCAGCAGCGTAAACAGGGTTTCGCGGTGTTGCTGCAAGGTTTCGCTGCAGGCCTGCTTCCTCGCCAGCCACCGCATCCTGATTTCTTCGGGATCGGGAACCGTCAGCCGCTGCTGCTTGCCCAGCAGCTTCCCGAAACTGCTGAAAAACGCTTCGGGGTCCTGCCAGCGCCGGGCCACGATGCGGTAGTCGCCGGCGCGGCCCGCCAGTTGGCGGTACCAGTCCCGCACTGCTTCCAGGACGATATCATCCAGCTCCTGTTCCATGCCGGTATCGAAATCCATGCCTGTGGCAAAGGCATGGCGTTCGAGCACCCGGCGGCAGAAGCTGTGGATGGTGTAAACCGGCGCCTCATCGAGGTACAGCAGCGCGCGATGCAACAGCGGAAGTGCTTCTTCCCAGCTGAAACGGGTTTGCATGGCCTGGTAGAAAACATCACCGGCATCGAAGCGCCCCCAGTTTTCCAGGGCGTGGCGCAGCTCTCCGGCGAGGCGCCCGCGGAGCTCTTCGGTAGCCGCACGGGTGAAGGTCATGACCAGGATATTGCGCACATCCAGCTGCTTCTCCAGCAACAGGCGCAGGTAGATACGGGTGATGCTGAAGGTCTTGCCGGTGCCCGCGCTGGCCTCGATGAGCTGGCAGCCCTGCAGCGGCAGTTGGAGTATGTCCAGAGGTTGCCGCTTCACAGGTCTTCCTCGGTTCGGTGCGCATACAGGGGAGCGTAGATACGGTTCAGCAGATCTGCCGGCAGGTCTTCCCAGGCGGGAATTTCGGGCCAGAACCAGTGATAGTAGGGATCATGTCCCGGCCCGCGCCTGTTGTAGTCGTCCGACCAGAATGCTGGGAATTTCTGCGGTGCCTGTGCCAGCTTTTCCACCCAGGCCCTACCCAGTTCTGCGCCGCACAACAGGGGCTGAACCTGTCCCTGCCGCCAGACATCCACCAGCTCCAGCAGCAGCGCTTCGGCATCGTCCACCGGTGCAAAGGATACCTGGCAGAAGACATCCTCCCTGTTTTTCTTGCGCCGGAAGATACCCCGGGTACGTACGGCGCCCTCCGCATTGGGCAGGCAGTTCGCCACCAGGTGATGCAGCCACAGGCGCAGGTCATCTTTTCCCTTGGCATTGGCCAACCGGTAAAACAACAGTTCATCTTTGACCCGGGGAAGAGTTGCGAGAAGTTTGTGCTCTTCCAGCATGATTTCGGCAGGCTCGAAAACGATACTCGCGCCACCCTGGTCCGCAACGGTTTGCGCAAAGGCATCAGCCTGCTGCCGCCACTCCTGCAGCTGATCATCGGCAACCGGGTTTTCCGGCAGGTGGCCGCTGAGCCGCGCCTGCCGCAACAGCAGGTCACCGTCTTCATTGGCCAGGTGGCTCTGCACCAGTTGCTGCTGAAGCAGATAGCGGTCCAGGAGGCTGGCGGTGAAAGGCTCATGGTCTTCCGGTCCGCTGATCCCGTCGCTACCCAGATACAGACCCAGCCGCAGGTTGGCAAAATAACGGGGCGGATGATCGAAAAAGCGCAGCAGGGTTTCGAGCTGCAGCTCCTGTGCCGCAGGTTCCGCAGGTTCCTGCGAGGGAAGGCTGTTGCGCTGCCCCGGGCTTTGCAGCAGCGACAGCCAGCCGGTATCGAAAGAATGGAAGGCCGCCGCCCGGCCTGGCCTGGCCATGTAGTTCTCCCGGCTGAAGGGCTGCAGAGGCAGCTGGATGAGATCTGCCTGTCCGCCGGAGAATGACCAGCCATATCCCTGCTCGAGATAGTCCATGAACTCTCTCAGCACCAGGGAAGGTTCACGCGGCTGATTGGTCCGGATATCCCGTCCCTGAAAACTGAGATAGAGCTTCTCCCGGGCGGAGATAAGTGTTTCGAGAAACAGGTAGCGGTCATCCCCGCGCAGGGAACGGTCCCCCGGGCGCGGAGGTTCCTGAGCCATGAGATCGAACCCGCGTGGCGGCCGCTGGCGGGGAAAATCGCTGTTGTTCAACCCCAGCACGGCGATGATGCGGAAAGGTACACTGCGCATGGGTATCATGGAGCAGAAGCTCACCTGCCCCACCAGGAACTGGCGCCCCGGTTCGGGACGGGAAAACGCCGCACGCAGCCAGTCACGAATGACCGGCAGGGGAATATCCTGCACAAAACCCGCCGCCTGGGTGTATTCCCCCAGTTCATCGATGGCGCTGCCGATGACGAACCTGGCCTGTTCGTCATCACCGTTCAGGCTGAACAGCCAGGCCTGCATCTCCATCAGCAGCGTTTGCCAGGCTGATGCCCGGCGTGGCCGGCCCAGTTTCATGGCATAGTCTTTCAGCCCGCCTATCAGCTCCATCAGCCTGCCCAGCAGCAGCGCTTCATCCCCTTCCACATCGGGCAGCAGCAGGCGATCATCGTAAACAGTCGTTTCATTACCCCAGGCAAACCCCAGCAGCAGGCGTTCCAGGCCCTGTTGCCAGGTATAGCTGGCGCTCAGGTTTTCGCTGCCCAGGATCTGCTGCTTGTGATTGCGGTCCAGCCCCCAGTGCACGGCAGCATTGTCCAGCCAGCGTTCGATGACCGGCGGTTCCTCTTCCGTCAGGGAGAAGCGCGCCTGTACCGAAGGCAAGCGTAACAGCGCCAGAATCTGCGACACCTGGAAACGGCTGTCCGGAAGATCCAGCAACTCGGCGAAAGCGGCAACCAGAGGCTCTTCATCACGCAGCGCACGGTCGGCAATACTGCTGGGCAGACGGACAGCAGCCGTCTCGCCATCGCCGCTGCCGCCAAAAACCGCCTGCACCGCCGGCGCATAGTCTTCGATGCGCGGACAGGTCACCAGCACATCGGTCGGCGTCAGGCTGGCATCGTCGTTGAACTGGTGCAGCAGCCAGTCATGCAATGCCTGCACTTCACGCAGGGCGGAATGCGCAGACACCAGGGTGATGCTGTCATCAACGAGTTGCCGTGGATGCCGGCGGGCATCTTCCAGACTGAAGATGTCCATTTGCAGACGATGTAACAGCCGGTCTGCAGAACCCGATGCCACCGGCGGATCGAAGGCCGTATATTCCATGGCAGGCTGCTCCTGAATCAGAGAGAGGAACTCACGCCCCTGGGCGCCCAGGTTACCCAGCAGGGGGTTGATCTCCATGCTGTGTTCTTCACTGTCCAGCCAGCGGCTCAACTGCTTTTCACTGCGGGCATCACCCCAGTATTCCACGCAGGGGTTGAGTTGAAAAAGATGCACCTGAGTATGAACCGCCACCTTCCCCAGAAAATCCAGCCACAGGGGCGCCAGGGCATTGATGCCGAAGATACACAGCCTGGCCGGCAACCCGTCGGCAGGCCCGTCCAGCTGTTTCACGGCACGCCGCAGCAATCTGAGGGGATGGGCCGGCACTTCAGCTGCCAGCCGCTGCCACAGGAAAGCCTGCCAGTGGGGCGTCTCTCCCCTGTCCCAGGCACTGATCCAGTCGGGACGGTAGATCAGGTACTGTTCAAACAGATCGGCCAGCTCCCGCGCCAGCTGAAAGCGCAGGCTGTCGGCATCGCCCGGTGATTTCCGCCAGTAGTCCGTCGCCTCCCGGCACAGGGGGTTCTCCGTAGTCACACTGTCGGCCAGCAGCGCGTACAAGCGCCAGCACAAGACTTCCCTCGAGTAGGGTGACAGGTCCGGCACCGCTTCCCGGCCAAGAATCCCGCGGATGAGCCGCCAGAAAAAACTGGCCGGCAGATGAAAATCCAGGTTCATACTGATGCCACGCTGATACGCCAGCTGCAGGTTCAGCCAGTGCTGCATACCGCCGTTCTGCACCAGCACGATGTCCGGCTGCAGCACGTTGTCCTTCGGCAGGTGCAGCACCGCAACCAGCAACTGCGCCAGGTCCTCCAGGCGATTGGAAGGATAGACGTTCAGCATCGCTCAACCCATTTTTCATCCTGCATGTCGGCCAGGGGAGCGCGCACCTCGATAGGCCGAAACGCGGACTTGTAGGCCATCTTGCGGCAATCGGGGATCCAGTAGCCAAGATACAGCCATTGCCTGCCTTCCTGATTCGCCTGAGCAATCTGCTGCAGGATGGCATAGCTGCCCAGGGAACGCTTGTGCATGTCCGGCCGGAAAAAGGTATACACGGCTGACAGGCTCAGGGGCTGAAAGTCGGTCACCGCCACGCACAGCAGTTCACCGGCAAGGCGCATCTCCAGAAAACGGACATCATTCCAGCTGGCGAGCAGAAACTCCTGGGTTTCCATGAAACTGCTCTCTGCCATGGCGCCACCGGCATGACGGCGGGCCTGGTAGGCTAGGTAGAGCGCGTACTGCTCATCGGTCAGTTCTGCAGGAACCCAGCGCAGGTCCAGATCCCGGTTGAGGTTCCAGCAGCGGCGCTGGCTGCGGTTGGGACGAAAACGTTCCACCGGCACCCGCACCGCATGACACTGCCGGCAGCCGTCACACCAGGGACGGTAGACGTGATCACCGCTGCGGCGATAACCGTGCGCGAGCAGCGCGTCATAGGTATGCGGTGAAAGCAGCTCCTCATCCATGACCATCAGGGAGCGGGCCATATGGTTTTCGAGGTAGCTGCAGGAATGCTCCTGGGTCAGGCCAAGACTCAGGCGCATGATACTTCCAGTGGAAAGCGGCGAAGATCATTCACACTGTCGTTGAGCAGGGAAAGAAACCGCTCGCGGGGAATCAGGCCCGCTCCCAGTGACTGCAGGTGTGGAGTGAAGATCTGACAGTCGACGAGACTGTAACCGGTGCGGGAAAGGCTGCGCACCAGGCACACGAAAGCGACCTTGGATGCATTCGACATGCGGCTGAACATGGATTCGCCAAAAAACACGCTGCCCAGTGCGTTGCCATACAGTCCGCCTACCAGCTCGCCGTCATGCCAGGTTTCCACGGAATGGGCAATGCCCAGCCGATGCAATTCCTGATAGGCGGCAATCATTTCCGGCATCAGCCAGGTACCGGGTTCATCCTTGCGCGGCTGGGCGCAGGACTCGATAACCTGGTCGAAAGCCAGGTCGAAGGTAACCTGGAAACGCCCCCGCCGCAGTTCCTTGGCCAGGCTGCGGCTGACGTGCAGGTCGTCCGGAAAAAGTACCATGCGGGGATCAGGACTCCACCACAGGATGGGCTGATCATCCCCGTACCAGGGGAAGATGCCCTGGCGATAGGCCTGGACTATCCGTTCAGGTGTCAGGTCACCCCCGACGGCCAGCAGACCGTCGGGGTCTTTTTCTGCCAGTGACGGATCGGGAAACGGCTCTCCCGGCCGGCGTTCGTCCAGGGAGAACAGCAAGTATCATTTCTCCAGTGCGTCGATGTATTTTTCAGCATCCAGGGCTGCCATGCAGCCACTGGCCGCGGAAGTTACCGCCTGCTGGTAGACATGATCGGCCACGTCACCGGCCGCATACACGCCTTCGATGGATGTTGCAGTGGCATTGCCTTCCGTACCGCTCTGCACTTTCAGGTAACCGTTGTTCATTTCCAGCTGGCCTTCGAACAGGCTGGTGTTGGGACTGTGACCGATAGCAATGAACACGCCCTGGAGTTCGATATCCTGGGTGGAACCGTCCTTGACGTTCTTGATGCGCATCCCGGTAACGCCGCTGTCGTCACCCAGCACCTCGTCCAGGGTGCTGTCCCACATGATGGTGATGTTGCCGTTTTCCGCCTTCTCCAGAATGTGTTTCTGCAGGATCTTTTCGGCACGCAGCTCGTCCCGGCGGTGCACCAGAATCACCTCTGCAGCGATATTGGACAGATAGAGTGCCTCTTCCACCGCCGTGTTGCCGCCGCCAATGACGGCCACTTTCTGGTTGCGATAGAAGAAACCGTCACAGGTGGCGCAGGCGGAAACGCCCTTGCCCTTGAAGGCCTCTTCCGAGGGCAGCCCCAGGTAGCGGGCTGATGCGCCGGTGCAGATGATCAGCGCATCACAGGTGTAGGTGCCCGCATCACCGCTCAGCGTGAAAGGCCGCTGGGTGAGTTCGGCGGTGTGGATATGATCGAAAACGATCTCGGTCTCGAAGCGTTCGGCATGCTGCTTCATGCGCTCCATCAGATCCGGACCCTGCACGCCATCGTTGTCGCCGGGCCAGTTGTCCACGTCAGTGGTGGTCATGAGCTGGCCACCCTGTTCCATGCCGGTGATCAGCACGGGGTTCAGGTTGGCGCGCGCCGCGTAGATGGCAGCGGTGTAACCGGCAGGGCCGGAGCCCAGGATCAGTAGCGGGCAATGTCTGGTTTCACTCACGGGAATACTCCTTAGGTTTATAATCGATGTACTTTTGAATATGGGGCAAATCCTAACACATGAGAATTGGCATACCCAAAGAGATCAAACCCCTGGAAGGTCGGGTGGCGCTGGTTCCGCAGGCGGCTGCCGACCTGGTGCATGCAGGCCACCAGGTGAGCATCCAGTCCGGCGCGGGTGAAGCCAGCGGATTCAGCGACGAGGACTATGCCGGGGCAGGCATTCAGGTGCTGCCCGGCGCGGCCGACGTCTACGGTCAGGCGCAACTCATTCTCAAGGTCAAGGAACCCGTGGGCAAGGAACTGGAACTGTTGCGGCCCGATCACCTGCTGTTCAGCTTCCTGCACCTGGCGGCGCTTCCCGAACTGACGCAAAAGCTGTGTGCGATCGGCCTGACAGCCATTGCTTTCGAAACCGTGGAAGACCAGCGCCGGCTGCCCATTCTCGCCCCCATGAGCAACATCGCCGGGCGCATCGCCATACAGGCAGGCACCCATTTCCTGCACCGCCCGTCCGGTGGCAAAGGCCTGATGCTTGGGGGGTTGCCGGGCACTCAGCGGGGAAAGGTCGTGATCATCGGCGCGGGCAACGCCGGTGGCAATGCAGCCCACCTGGCCGCAGGCATGGGCGCCGAGGTGGTGGTCTTCGACAGGCAGCCGGGCAAGCTGGATGCCATGATGGCCATGGGCAGCAACATCACGGCGCTCTACCCTTACCGGGATGCTCTGGATGAGCAGGTTTCCCAGGCGGATCTGCTCATCGGTGCCGTTCTGATCCCCGGCGCAAAGGCTCCGAAGATCGTTTCCCGCGAACAGGTCTGCTCCATGCAGCCCGGCAGCGTCATCGTGGACATTGCCGTGGATCAGGGTGGCTGTATCGAAACCACCCGTCCCACCACCTATGACGATCCGGTCTACCGGGAATGTGATGTTTCCCATTTCTGCGTCACCAACATCCCCGGCGCAGTGCCCAGAACGGCATCCCTTGCCCTGTCTGCCAGCCTGCTGCCCTATTGCCAGCGCCTGGCAGGAGGCAACTGGCGGGAAGATGATGTTCTGAACGCTGCCGTCAACGTGGAAAACGGCGCCGTCGTCCACCCCGCCCTGCACTGAGGCATGAGCAAGACCATTGCCATCGTGGAAGACGAGGCCGATATCCGCGCCAACTACGCGGAGCTGTTCCAGCGCCAGGGGTACAGGGTGCGGACCTATGCCAACCGCCGCGAAGTGCTAGAGAGCTTCGCCACCCAACTGCCGGACCTGGCCATACTGGATATCGGCCTGGGAGATGAAATCGACGGGGGATTCGAACTGTGCAGGGAACTGCGCAGCGCAGCGCCAGCCCTGCCCATCATCTTTCTCAGCGCCAGGGACAGCGACATCGACGTGGTTTCCGGTCTCCGTCTCGGCGCCGATGACTACCTCACCAAGGACATCAGCCTGCCTCACCTGACCGCCAGGGTTGCCGCACTGTTCCGGCGCGTGGCGGTGATGGCGCAGAACAGCCGTGAGAACCAGCTGCTGCAAGGCGATCTCGCACTGGACATGGACCGCCTCAGCGCCCACTGGAAACAGCAGCCGGTGGAGCTGACCGTCACCGAACTGTGGATGCTGCATGCCCTGGCGCTGCACCCCGGCCATGTGAAATCACGGGACCAGCTCATGGAAGCCGCCAGCATCGTGGTGGACAGCAGCACCATCACTTCCCATATCCGCCGCATACGCAGGAAATTTCAGGACGTGGACCCGGCCTTCGACCGGATCGAGGCGGTGTACGGCATCGGCTACCGCTGGATCGAATGAGCGTGAAGAGGCGCTTTGGCATACGCTTCAAGCTGCTGCTGGTATCCCTGAGCCTCATCGCCATTCCCGTTGCCGGCTACCAGTTCATCCGGGAGATGGAAACCTTCCTCCGCGACGCGCAGGATCACAATCTGGCAACCACCACCCAGGCTCTGGCCCTGCTGGTCCAGGACAATCCCGCATTTTCTGAAAAGGATGCGGGACCCGACGCGCTCTACGTCCATCCATACCAGCCGGTGATCATCGACGGTTATGCAGACGACTGGCAGGACATCCTGCCCCTGGCGCAGCAGTTTTCATCGGCTGACGGCCTTGCGTTTCAGGTGCTGCTCCGCGCCTCACCCGGCTATTTCCATCTCCTCATCCACGTGATCACCCCGCCGCCCCGCTATGCCGGTGGCAGGATCATCTCCTATGGCCGTTCAAATCAGGTAGAGCTCTTCCTGGTGGACGACAACGGCCTGTCCCGCAGCTACCTGATCGCACCAAGAGCACCAGGTACGGTCATCACTCACCGCCTGAACGGTGATCAGCCCGGCCCCGGTGACTTCCGCCTGCAGGGCGAATGGCAGGAAATCGCCAGCGGTTACAACCTGGAAATGCGCATTCCGAAAAGACTGATGGCGTCCGGCATGAGTATCCGGGTCATGGACGGCGCCGGCCACAAGCTTGCCACGGCCAGCATGGAAGACTCCCACAAGGCAGGCAGACTCATCCAGCCTTCCCACGAGCTGAAGCGCATCATCGCCAACATCGACCTTCCCCAGAGCCGTATCCGGATCACCGATGACCAGGGCTGGGTGCTGACACGCTCGGGAAATCTGGAAGACACTGCCCCCCAGAGCGAAACTGCCGCACCCTGACTACTGCGGAAAATCATCGACCTGATTCTGCAGCACCGGGCAGGCGATGCGCCTCCCATTGAAGAAAACAGCGTTCGCCTTAGCGGTGAACCGGTGATATCGGCGCTGCAGGGAAAAACCGCCACCCGGCGCTATCGCATGCCCGGCAGTGAAACCCTGGTCATCGCCACCACCCGGCCCGTCTTCAGTGACGGCAAGATCAGGGGGGCCGTCATGCTGGAGCAGACCACTGGCAACATACTCTCCCTGCAGAACCAGGCCATGCAGCGGCTGCTGGTCATCACCTTCACCCTGTTCGTGGTGGTTGCCCTGGCCCTGCTCGGCTTTGCGAGCCTGCTGACGTCGAGAATCCGCCGCCTGCACAACCAGATGGAAAAGACCGTGGCGCCGGACGGCCGTATCATCGGCGAAATCCAGGTCAGCCGCTCCCGCGATGAGATCGCCGACCTGGGCCAGAGCTTTTCCAGCGTGCTGTCACGCCTGCAGGAATACAACCGCTATCTGCAGGCCATGGCTTCGCGCCTGTCCCACGAGTTCCGCACGCCCCTGGCCATCATTCGCACCTCCCTGGAAAACAGCTCACTGGTGGACGATGCGAAAGAAAAGCAGGCTTACCTGCAACGTGCGCAGAAAGGCGTGGACAGGCTGGAACTGATCCTGCGGCAACTGCAGGAAGCCACGCAGCTGGAAAAAGCACTGGAGCAGGTCGAGGTCCAGCCGTTCGACCTGTGCGAGCTGCTGGCTTTCAGCCTGGAAAACTACGCCAGCATCCACCCCGGGTTGACATTCGAACTGCAGCCCTGTGTGGCTTGCAGGATATCCGGCTCCCCGGAACTGGTTCACCAGGCGCTGGAAAAACTGCTGGACAACGCCGTGGACTTCCACCAGTCCGGCACACCCATAGCTGTACGGCTCGTTCGGGAACAACAGCAGGTATTCGTCTGCGTGAGCAACCAGGGTCCAGCCATCCCGCCGAACATGGACCTGTTTCAGTCCATGGTATCCCTGCGTGAGAAGCGGCAGGAGCAACCGCACCTGGGGCTGGGATTGTACCTGGTCAAGCTCATCGCCGAATTCCATGGCGGCGGGACCCGTATGGAGAATCGTCCCGATGAAAAAGCGGTCAGCTTCTGTTTTGGCCTGAGACTGGACGCCAACTGATATCGCAGGATCGCAAACGACAGGCTGTTCAGTGCTCGACCCTGTAGTCATCGAAAAACACCACACTGTCTGCCTTGGTCCAAATGCCTGTCTTGCCGGATACGGCTGCGGGCAGTTCGTACTCCAGATACTTCTTGCCGTTGACATAGCCTTCGATGTGTCTGCCCCGGACTTTCAGCGCGATATCGTGCCACTGGCGCGAAGCCGTGACGACATTTCTCACCCAGCTCACCGAACTTCGCTTGCCATGCCTGAAGCGCCAGAGCACCAGGTTGTTTTCCAGGGGATTGGCACGCAGTGCGTAATAGTCGCCGTTGGGCTTCAGGTCGAAAAGAATGCCTGCACCCTGATCGATACGCCCGGCAATGGACTTGAAGCGCATGGAAATGGTGCCATTGGAGAAATTGTCCACACGCCTGAAGACGGCAAAGGGAAAGTAGGCATAAGCCTTGACGTTGTCAAGAAACTCCGCATAACGTTCACCATAGAGCGCCCGGGCTTTGTCGGCCAGTCCTGCGGAAGTCTGCCCGCGTCGCCACTTGCTGCCATCGACGACGAGCACCTTGTTGCCCTGGTCGATACCGATGAGCCAGTTACCCACGGCAGGCGCGAAAGACTGTGGGGGTGCGCCGACCGTCTCCGTAGAAAAGTCCTCGGTAATAGCGGTTGCACCGGCACCGTCCGCATCCTGCGCAAAGGCAGATGGGGAGAAAAACAGGATGGCAATCAGGACAGGAAAAAATCTGTTTTCAGTTTTCATCGGACATGCTCCCGAAAAGACAGGGGAAACAGCTGCGGCTGGCGAATACGCCAGGCAGCAAACAAAAAAGCCAGCGGCAGGATCAGGTAGAACCACCAGCTTGTCGGGTACCATGTGATTATATTCCAAAAAGGAGCTATCCTTTGTTCCGAACCCGCCAGATATTGAACGACTGGCTCACGCAAAACCTGGAGGAAGCATAACGCCATGGTTATCCATC